>JAFQOM010000168.1 GCA_017403205.1 Clostridia bacterium
AACACCAATAGTTATTACCTTTTCCAGTTCATCATCTCTCATATTTTTAATGATATTTTCAGTGTTAACATAATCATAAACTAAATGTGCATGTGTATCAATAAACATAAAAATCTCCTCTCATATTTTTACTTACATAAGCATAATCTTAAACTATGAATAAAGTTTGGTTAATTTTGTTAATTTCAAGCATTATTGCTCTAATGTTTACAGACCCTTCTTGTGTTTTGTCTGGATTAATTTCAGCATCAAATAAGGCTGTAACATTATCTTTTGAGCTTTGTGCTATTTATGCTGTTTGGATTGGCATTTTCTCTATTTTAGAACAAACAGGAATTTCTAAGTGGTTTGCAAAACTTCTATCACCACTAATCAATTTAATTTATGGAAAAAACAACATCTCTAAGGAAACAAAAGAATACATATCACTTAACATGTCTGCCAACATGCTCGGCATGGGTGGTGCAGCAACCCCTATGGGCTTAAAAGCTATGGAATGAATGCAAAAAGACAATCCCGATAAAACAACCACTACAAAAGAAATGACAATGCTAGTTGTTGTTTGTTGTTGTGTTTTCCAGTTCTTACCAACCTCTATTATGAGCCTTATGTCGCAAGCTGGAAGCGTTAATCCCTCTTTAATAGTTCTTCCATCAATTCTAGCAAGCTTGTGTTCAACTACTGTTGGCATTATAACAGTTAAGCTATATCATTTTATCCTAAACCTTTTTACAAGGAGCAAGAAAAATGGCTAACTACATAATACCAATTATATTAATAATACTCTTTATTTTTTGTTTTGTAAAGAATGTTAATGCATATGACCATTTTATAAATGGCTCAAAAAGTGCTATTGACCTTTGCATTTCAACTTTTCCTTACCTTGTTGCAATTTTTTGTGCTGTAGAACTTTTTAAAATAAGCGGAGTTAGTGATATTATTGCAAATTTTGTCGCCCCAGTTTTTAGGTTTTTAGGAATTCCAAAAGAGTTAACCAGTTTTATGGTTCTACGGCCTTTTTCCGGTTCTGGAAGCATGGCAATGCTTAACGAACTTTACCAAACTTATGGTGTTGATAGTTACATATCTAAATGCGCCAGCATAATTATAAGTTGCACTGAAACAGTTTTTTATGTTGTTGCCGTATATTATAGTTCTGTAAAAATTAAAAAACTTAAAGGCACTGTTTTTTTAGCTTTATTAAGCACATTTATCGGAAGCATTCTTGCCTGCCAAATTTGCAGATTTTTTTAATAAAATCAAACTAAAAAAGGGCTTATAGCCCTTTTTATTATGCTTTATTATATTCAGTTGAAATTGTTAGCTTAGAAACCTTCAGTCCCACCTTTCCACCCTTATGTGCCTCTACCAAAAACACTACCGGTTCCGCTTTTTCGTTAGGGTGAATTATTGTTAATTTTTTAGGTTCTATTTTATATTGTCTTAAAACAGATAAAACATCAACTAGCCTATCCGTTCTATGCACCATAAAAAGTTTACCACCAAACTTTAAAAGCTTTTCAGCATTTTCTATAACACTTTCAAGAGTTGTTAAAAGTTCTGTTTTTGCAACTTCACTTAATGTATTTTTTTCACTATATTCTTGATTAGTTTTTAAATATGGAGGGTTGCACACAACAACATCCGCAAATCCCCTACCTAAAAGTTTTACCGAATTTTCAAGTTTATCATGAATGGGAAAAACTTTGTATTGAAGGTTATTATATTCAACTGATTTCTTAAAAAGCTCATATGGTTTTTCCATTACTTCAAAAGAATGAATGCTTTTTGGCTTTTGTTTTTTTGAAAGAAGAATAGATATTACCCCACTTCCTGCACAAAACTCAACAACCTTACTCCCTGCTAAAAATTTAGCATAATTTGCTAAAAGCACAGAATCGCTCGTAAAACAATATCCCTTGTCATCTTGGAATATTTTTAAGCCTTCAAATTGTAAATCTTCTAATCTTTCAGCCATTACTTGTTTTCTGGTGCTCCAACAGGGCAAACAGCCTCACAAGTTCCACAAGAAATGCATTTTTTAGGATCAATAACAACCTTTCCATCTTTAATTGAAATTGCTTCAACAGGACAGCATGGAATACAGCCCCCACATTTAATACATTTATCACTAATTTTATAAGCCATTATTTATTCTCCTTTTTCTTAAAATTTTTATGGTTTTTATTTTTAAATTTATTTCTTTTAAAATTATTTGGTTTGTTTTGATTACTATCTTTATTATTTTCTTTCTTGTTTTCTTTTTTATCTTGTTGATTATTATTTTGAATTTCTTTTTCTTCTTTATTTTCAGCCTTCGCTATATTAGGTTCTTGCTTGTTATCTTCTTTTATTTCTTCTTCGTCTTTAATCTCGTTAACAACCTCTCCATTAAGTTCTGGAATAGAAAAATCATAAACAATAAAAGAGTCATCATTTTGTTTAATTTTAACAGAAACTCTTTCTCTTAAAATATCGTTATAAACAACAAAGCCTCTTCCTTTAGGAGAGTCTATCTCACTATTAATTTTTGGCATTTTCTTGAGTATTTCTTCATATTGACTATTTTCATACCCTAAGCAACACATAAGCCTTCCACAAAG
>JAFQOM010000169.1 GCA_017403205.1 Clostridia bacterium
AATATATGGTTTTGATATTGTTATAGAATCAAATGATATTGAAATAAGTGGAACAGCGGATGGAAAGCTTAAACTTTTGGGAAATGAAACTGACAGTTTATTTAGTGTTAACATTAATGGTAAGAATCCTGGTGGTCAAATAACATCTATTAGCAATTTTTCATCATACTTTCAATTTTTTAATATTTATGTAGACAATATTGATTTGTTTGTAAATACAGACGGAAAACTAGATTTTGCTGGCAACAGTTTAACTTTTGCAAGAGACTTAATGAAAGATGAAGAAGTTGGTTTTAGTTTTTATGTTGGCGATCAAAAACTTTCTAGCAATACAATAGCTATAAATGGCTCGACAGACGGATATTATGTTAAAACAATAAAATCGCCTTTTGTTGTTGAATGGGTAGACCAATTTGATGCACCTAGTGCTAATCAAGATTTTATAACAATTACATATGACGGCGGGGATTATAGCCAAAAATTATCAATAGTAGAGTTGTCATATATCAGTTCTAATTTAAATCCTTCTTATAATATTGAAAGCCCAATTATAGTAGAGGGTGACTATAAGTTATCATTTAAGGCTGTGCCTCTTCAAAATGAAGAAGACGCAACTTACACAGCAACAATGAAGTTGGTTTTACAAAATATAGAATCTGGAGAAAGAATCACTTTAACACATGATATAACTGTAACTTGTCAAATTACAAACTTTGACATCGAGGTGGGTAAAGAGGATGTTGATGCAGGTTCTCAACCATATCATTATATTTATGCAGGCGGCACATATTCTGTTTTAGGTGGAGATATTAATATATCTGGTAAATTAAAAGAAAATATTAATGATGTAAAAGATATAACGGTTGAATTTGAAGATGTTGATTGGCAGGTTGAAGATAGTCTTAATATAGAAGCTTCAAAGCACATGACTGCAACAAAGTATTCAAAAGATAAAAATGATTTTAGCCTTATTTGCAATGATTTAAACTATCAAAAAACAATTAAAATTATTTTTAATGTTGAGTTTGATAATGGCGGAAAAGTTGTAATTTCTAAAAATGTTGTTGTTAAGCCAAACTTACACGCAAAATTAGAATTTGATTTTTATGAAGAAGAAGAAGAAATAATTTTGACTGATAGCATTTATATGCAAAATAGTGTAGGTGGAGATTATAACAAAGTTGAAATAGAAAACTTTAGTTATGAAAATTTGGATGCTAATTATAATAAAAACAGTTTTATTATTTCTAACAAGGCATTTACCAATATAAGTCACTTCAGCAACTTTGAAGATTTTAATGTTAAAGTTAACAAAGGGGCAGCGGCATTATCTGAGCAAGAAAGGACAATTGTGTTTACGTATGTAACCGCTAAATATACACTTGTATTTAATATTGTTGTGGATATTACAGATATTGACAATATATCTGATGAAGATCTTGTTATTGGTAATTATACAGAAGATAGTGGTGGATATTATTATATAACCGCAGGATCTACTTTAAAAAGTAGCGATTCAACAGGTGTTCAATTTTCTGACAGACTTAGAAGAAACATAAAACATCTTAATGATAAGGATGTTGAGATTAATCTTACTACTGTTTCTCATGAAGGGGAAAGTGATGTTAATAACATGACTTATAAGTTTGAAAATGGAGAATTAGAACTATCTTGTGGGGCATTAAACTTTAAAAAAGTTATTAAGATTGTTGTTACCTTTGATTTTAAAGCAGAAGGAATGGTTGCATTTGAAAAACAAATAACAATTTTGCCAAACTTATTTATTAAATTAGATAAAAATTCTTTTAAAGAAGGCGAATCTTTTGATTTAGTTCAAAACCTTTTGTATAAAGAAGGTGAAGAATCTGAATATCAAAAACTAGATATTGACTTTAATTATCGTAATGCTAGTGACGATGCTAAATATAGTATACGTAGTTTTGGTATTAATGAAAATGCATTTGTACCGGAGACTGAAACAGGTGAAGAACTTTTGATAACTGTAAATACAGATGCTAGCACATTACCTGAGGAAAACAGAAGAATTACTTTTAAATATAAAGTAGACTTTAACGGTGATTTCTATGAGCTTGTTTATAACTTTGTTGTAGAAATTACTGCACAATAACTAAAGGAGAAAATAATTTATGAACATTTTTGACAACCAAAAATATTATAATAAAGAAGAGTTTGATCAAGTTAGTTTTGAAGATCAAAAAGAATTGTTTTTAAGAATTAGATCTTGGGTTGCTAGTGCAGATAATGAAATTAGATACAACAAAGACAAGTTTAAAAAATATGTTTTAAAAAAGATTGAGCAAATATGTGCTTATGCTTGTTCTGGACATATTCCATCTCAAGATTATATGGGGTATATTTATAAGCGTGGCTTTGGGGAATTTTTTCCTATTAATTATAAAAGGTCTTTAGAGTGGAATATTATTGCAGCTGCTAACAACAGCAAGCTTGCACCTCAAAAGATGAAAGCTTTTATGAACCCTGCTGTTGATATGATTGTTTTAAGTGAAAAGTGGGGACAAATTATTAAATTTAATGACCTAAACTTAAAAAATTACTTTTGGTTTTTAAGCCAATATGTATGTGAAGTTTTGTATAAAGATTTAAGTTTAAACCCTATTGAAATGTCAAAAAAAGAATTGATTGAAGAAGATACAAACGAGCGCAGAACAATTATCTTTTTTGACAGGTTTAGAGATAGAAGCGTAACAAAAGCAATTGAAATTTTAACAAGCCAATTGCCAGAAGATATGCCGGAAAATGAAGATGAAGGCTTTGGTGAAGATCTTTTGAAAAACGAAGATGGAACAGATAATGACGATATTAACGATATAAACATTGAAGATATTTAAATTTGTTTAAGATAATTATTATTAAAATTTTGCTTGTAATTAACATTGCAAGCAAAATTTTTTAAGCGTTTTTAATTTTACTTTATTGTATTTAAGGCTAGTAAATGTTTATAAGCACTATAAATTGTAAACAAAAAAAAGGACAATAAAACAATGATTATTGCAACTAACAATGAGAAGAAAATTGAGCAAATAAGGATGTTGGCACAAGATATTAATTTTTTAGGCCTAAAAGAAGCCGGTATAGAAATTAATATTGATGAAGATGGAGAGACTTTTGAAGAAAATGCTGTAAAAAAAGCTGTTGAAATTTATAATATTACACACGAAGAAGTGTTGGCAGACGACAGTGGTTTGTGTATTGATTATTTTGATGGATGGCCAGGAGTTTATTCAAATAGATTTATACCAAATTCTAGCTCTTATCAAAGAAATGAAGCTATACTTGAAAAAATGAAAAATGTTGATGATGACTTGAGAGGAGCATCCCATGTTTGTGTTTTAGCTTTTTGTGATAAAGATGGCAATGTAAAAATTTTTAGAAGTGATGTAAAATTTAAAATTGCTAAAACCCAAAGAGGTGACAATTTTTTTGGATTTGACCCAATAGCATTACTTGATTGCGGCAAAACGCTTGCAGAATTATCTAATGAAGAAAAGATAAAGTATAATGCAAGAGGCAAAGCTTTTGATTTGTTTTTAAAAGATTATAGAGAGCAATATTTAAAGTAAAGATTATCTAAGTGAAAATGTTTATTAAACAAGTTGGATTAACTTGTTTGACTTGAAGCTAACTTAAAAAACACATTGACAAAGCTAGTATATTATATTATTATATATTTACCTATATAGAGTGCGTTAGGGACAAGCCCGTTTGCAGCGCACAGCAACCTGTTTTAATAACAAGGTGCTAAAGCTTGTATGATGGGATTTTAAAAACTAAAATAATATCCTGTCAAATTGGCAGGGTATTTTTTTTGTAAAACAAATTATATAAAAAAACCGCGATAATTTTATAAGCTATAAATTATAGGAAAACATTAAAAAAGGAAAATATACTTATGAAAAAAATTATTACAAGCGAAAGTGTTAATTGTGGACATCCAGACAAAACTTGCGATATTATTGCAGATAGTTTTTTGGACGAAGCATTAAAACAAGACAAAAATTGTCAAATGGCTGTAGAGTGTGCCATAAAAGATGATTTACTTATGATTTATGGTGAAGCTACAACAACCGCTGATATTGATTATGATGGTATTGCCAAAAGGGTTTTGAAAGATATTGGTTATGACAACGAGTTTAAAATAATTAAAAAGATTTCTTGTCAATCGCCAAACATAGCCCAGGCTGTTAAAAAAAGCCAATTGTGCGCAAACGACCAAGGCATTATGTTTGGTTATGCTACAAATGAAAATGCTGCATATATGCCTTATCCTATTTTACTTGCTCATAGAATTATGCAAGTTTATGACGAATACAGAAGGCAAAACAGCAATAAGTATTTTCCAGATGCCAAAAGTCAAGTTAGTGTAGAGTATGATGGAAATAAAGCTGTTAGAGTGGATACAATTGTTGTTTCTGTTTCTCATGCTAAGGGATTGAATCACAGCGAAATTTTAAATGATTTGAAACAAAATGTTATTAACAAAGTTTTAGCAGAATATAATCAAC
Source organism: Clostridia bacterium (assembly GCA_017403205.1). The sequence goes on from JAFQOM010000169.1 coordinate 4,545, forward strand.
TTAAAAGCGATGATGTAAAATATATTGTAAATCCAAGTGGAGATTTTTATATTTGGGGAAGTTTTTCTGACAGTGGTTGTGTTGGTAGAAAAATTGTTGTAGATACCTATGGCGGCGTAGCTAAAGTTGGTGGAGGATGCTTCAGTTCTAAAAATGCAACTAAAGTTGATAGAAGTGGGGCGTATTATGCAAGATATGTTGCAAAAAACATAGTTGCAAACAATCTAGCTGAAAAATGCGAAGTAGAACTTAGTTATGCTATTGGCCTTAAAGAGCCTGTAAGTGTAGAAATTAACACATTTAATACGGAAAAAGTTGACAAAGATAGATTAAATAAAATTGTAAAAAATAATTTTAATTTTAATGTTCAAAATATGATTGATGAGCTTCAACTTTTAAATCCTATTTATGCAAATACGGCTTGTTATGGCCACTTTGGAAGGAAAGAATTTCCTTGGGAAAAAGTTAAAAAATTAAACATTTAGTTAAAATAAAAAAACATCTTTTGATTAGGGTGTTTTTTTTATTTTGCTTTTAAATAAAAATTAGTATGAATAGAAGATAAAAATTTTTCAAACAATAAATTTAATGAATAAAGGGGTGTGTTATGGGTAATGGCATGGTGAGAAAGGTTGATGAACTTGGTAGAGTTGTTATACCTAAAGAAATGCGTAGAATTTTAAATATTAAAACGGGAAGCTCTATAGAAATGATAATAGATGATGATAATCAGGTGGTGTTAAAAAAATTTTCTGAATTAGAAAATATAAGTTCTGTTATAGAGTCTCTTGTAAAAACAATATATGATTTTTATAATATACCATGTTTTGTATGTGATGATGATAAAATTCTTGTTGTGTGTGGTTTGCCCAAAAAAGAGTTTTTATATAAAAAGATAAGATCTTTAAGCAATAAAAAAAACCAAACAACCTTAAAGGAAGTATTGGAAGGGGTTGAAGACAATTCGACGTGTTTTGTTTTTTCTGTTATAACAGATGGTTTTGATTGTGGAAAGTTAGTTTTGATAGGTGAAATGACAAATGAACAAATTTGCAGTATAAATGTTTTGGTTAAATTTGTTTGTAGTATTTTAAAGTTTTAAATGGATTTTTATGAAAAAAAGTTCTTTTGTTTTTGGAGCAATAATACTTGCACTTAGCGGTGTAATATGCAAAATCTTAGGGGCAGTTTATAAAATACCCCTTACAAATATTTTAGGTAGTGAAGGTATAGGAATTTATTATTTAATATTTCCAATATATGCTTTTTTGCTATCATTTATATCAAGCTCATTTGTTGTTGCTATATCAAAAAACATATCTAATTTAATTGCAAAAAAGGATGACGCTAAGGCGCACAACTTATTTAAATCATGCATATGCTTACTGCTTTTACTAGGCATTTTTGCAAGTTTATTACTTGTTTTTTTATCAAAAATAATAGCGCGCCTTCAGGGAGTAGAAAACGCCTTTTTGTGCTATGTTGTTATAGCCCCATCATTAATTGCGGTTAGTGTTAGTAGCGCTTTTAAGGGGTATTTTCAAGGCTTGCAAAATATGGTACCTACTGCGCTTTCGCAAGTTTTTTCTCAAATAATAAAACTGGCTGGCGGATTTTCGTTTGCTGCTATTTTTGCAAAACAAGGCGTTATTTATGGGGCACTGGGTGCTTTAGTTGGTATAAGCATATCCGAGATTGTAGGGCTTTTATTTTTTGTAATTTATTATTTTATTTTTAAGGTTAAAAATAAAAATCTATTTTTAAAGATAAAACAAACCGCAGAAAAGTGTAATTATTTTTTTTATTTTAAATTTATAATAAAGGAATCTATACCTCTTACGCTATCATCTGTTATACTTCCTATGTCTATGGTTATAGATAGTTTTTTGATTGTTAACATTTTAAAATCTATGGGGTTTGATAAAGGGTTTGCTACAAGTTTACTGGGGGTTAACTCTGGCATAGTTAACACGCTTGTGGGCTTGCCAACAACAATTTGTAGTGGTATTTGTATGACAGTGATTCCATACATTACTTATGCGCTTAGCAATAAAAACTATGAAGATGTATCTAAAAAAATTTCTTTATCTATAAAACTCTCTTTATTTATTGCAATTCCGTGTGCGATTGTGTTTGCATTGTTTTCTGCAAATATACTAAATATTTTATATGCTGCTAGTTTTGATAGTTTTTATGAGCTTAAATTTGCCTCTACATTGTTGGTTTTGTCTAGTATAAACATTTTATACTTAAACATGCTTCAGCTCACTACGTCGATTTTACAAGCTTTAAACAGGTCTTACATTCCTGTTATAAGCTTAGCAGTAGCACTTATCTTTAAAATTTTATGTGAAGGGGTTTTAATTTCTATACCATATTTAAATATTGCTGGAGCGATAATATCAAACGTTGTTTGTTATATAATTTCGTCCGCAATCAACGTTGTTTATATAAAAAAACAAGTAGAATTAAAAATGCAATTTTATAAAACAATTATTTGTCCTATTGTTTGCAGTTTAGGGGCGTGTGGTTTTATTGTTTGTTTTAGGTTAATATTTGATTTGTTTTTGTCTGTTAATTGGTCAATGTTGATTGCTTTATTTTTAGGCGCTGTTATCTACTTTGTTTTAATATTTGTTTTTAAAGGATTTAGCAAAGAAGAAAAAAATATAATTTTTAATTTAAGGCGATTAAAAACAAAAACAACAAAAAAGCATGTTTAAAATTTTTAGTATAAAAGTTGCTAGTTAGAAAATAATTTTGATATGACTAAAAATGAATTTGTTAAGCAACTAAGTTTTATTTGTAATATGTCATTTAAAGATTGTATTAGGGTGGTTGATAATGCATACTTTCTTTTATGTGATTGTTTAAAGGTTGGTGAAGTTGTTAAATTTAAAGGATTTGGCAAGTTTTATATAAAAAGAAAACAAGATAGGGTTGTAAAAAGCATTTATACAAAAAACTTGTTGTTGGTATCTTCAAAAAATCAAGTTTGTTTTAAAATGTCTAGTTTATTTAAAAACATTGTAAAATAATATTTGTTGTGCTAAAATGTTGGCATGAAAATAAAAAATGTAGAAATAAAGGGCAATTTGTTTTTAGCGCCTATGGCCGGTGTTACGGATGTTGCATTTAGAACACTGTGTAAAGAGTTGGGGGCTGGTTTAACGTATACAGAAATGGTTTCTGTAAAAGGATTGTATTATAAAAGTAAAAATACAATAAAGATGTTAGAAACAAGCCCTATAGAAAAACCTATTGCTGTTCAGTTATTTGGGCATGAGCCGGAAATTTTTGAAAACGTAATAAAAAGTGGTGTTTTGGATAAGTTTGATATAATTGATATTAATATGGGGTGTCCTGCACCAAAAATTGTTAACAATGGCGATGGTAGCAGTTTGATGAAAGATTTTGATTTGGCTAGCGAAATAATTAAAGCTTGTGTTAGGTCAACAGATAAGCCAATTACAGTTAAATTTAGAAAAGGTTATAACATAGAAGATGATTTTTTAATTGAGTTTGCAAAAATGTGCGAGCAAAGCGGAGCAAGTGCAATAACAATTCATCCAAGAACAAGAAATCAAATGTTTAGCGGTAAAATTGAGTTTAACGATATAAAAAAAGTAAAAGAAGCTGTAAACATCCCTGTTATTGGCAATGGGGATATTGTTGATAAGTGCACGTATGAGCAAATGTTAAAAACAGGGTGTGATGCTGTTATGATTGGTAGAAAAGCGTTGGAGTGCCCACAAATATTTGCCACTCTTCAAAATAAGAGTGTGGGTAAAAATTTTTATCAAATCATAAAAAGACATATAGAACTTTTAAAACAATATTTTGATAAATCAATTATAGTAAAAATTTTTAAGGGATATATTGTTAGATATCTTGGAAATTATAAAGATGCTATTGAACTAAAACAAGAAATTGTTAGGCTAGATAATTTTGATTTGATTGAGCAAAAAATTGATGAATTTTTTAAAAACAAAGAATTGAAGGAATTATAAAAAAGGTAATTTAACAAATTATCTTTTTTTATTTGCAAAAAAAGGAAAGTTAACCAAACATCTCAATAATTAATAATATGATTTGAAATGGAAATTGTTTTTTATAGTTATAAATCGTTTGAAAAATTAAAAGATGATTTAAAAAAAGTTAATTGTGATTTGTTTGTTTTTTGTTTTAATAAACAAACCCCCGTTTTTTTGTCATGTAAATATTACAAGTTGTTAACCTTGGTTAAGAGCTTTTCTAAGCAAAATAACACAGATGTTGTTTTTTTATTTTATATAAAAAAAGAGAATAGAAACTTGGTAAATGGTTTATATATAAATTGTGGAAATGTAAACAAAATATTTGGCGAGGTTTTTAGTAAAAAATGCTTGCTTATTAAAAAACAAAATAAACTTATTCAGGTTATGTTTTATTATGATTTATATACAAATAGGTGCGTTTATAATCTTAATGATGTTGATTTGTTTATTGGTATAGAGAACTTTGCAGTTGACAACGTTAAATTTTTGTTTAAAAAGTTTTTTAACAAAATAGTTATAGTTGATGGTGAACAAAATTTGTTTTTTAACAAAGAAACAAAAAATATTGATAAAAAACTATGCAAATATTATATACAAAATTAATTTAAATTGATAGAATAGTTATATACTTAAAAGAGATTTATTAACACTAATAAATCTTTCTTTTTAATATTAATTATTACAAAAAAGTAAAGGGGTTTATATGAAAAAAAGTATTAAAGAATTAGACGTTAAGGGCAAAAAGGTTTTATTAAGATTAGATTTAAATGTTCCACTTAACAAACAAACAGGTGAGATTTCTGACGACACAAGAATTATGGAATCTCTTTCTACAATCAACTATTTATGTGAAAATGGTGCAAAACTTATAGTTTGTTCTCACTTGGGTAGACCGGAGGGAGTTGATAAAAAATACTCTCTTAAAGTTGTTGCAGACAAACTTGGCAAGCTTGTAAAAAACACAGTTTTATTTGCAGAAGATACAGTTGGTAAAGATGCTAAAGATAAAGCAAAAAAACTTGCTGAAGGTGAAATTTTGGTTTTAGAGAACTTGCGTTTTGACAAACGTGAAGAAGAAAACGACGAAAAATTTTGCAAAGAACTTGCAAGTTTGGCTGAAATTTATGTTAATGATGCTTTTGGTACAGCTCACAGAAAACATGCATCTACATACGGTGTAGCAAAGCTTCTTCCAAATGCAGTAGGCTTTTTAATGAATAAAGAAATTAAAGTTATTAGCCAAATTTTAGAAAATCCTCAAAGACCATTTGTTGCAATTTTGGGTGGTGCAAAAATTAAAGACAAAATTCCTGTAATTGAAAACTTAATTGGAAAGGCTGATGCTATTTTAGTTGGTGGCGGCATGGCTTACACATTTCAAAAAGCACTTGGCGGCACAGTAGGAACATCTCTTGTTGATGATGAAAAACTTGAATTAGCTAAAGAACTTATCGAGAAGGCAAAAGCAAAAAATGTTGAGTTTGTTTTACCTGTAGATAATATGTATGCAAAAGAATTTTCTAATGACTCTAAGGGTAAAAAGTGTGTTGCTGGTCAAATTCCAGATGGCTTTATGGGTTTGGATATTGGACCAAAAACAGCAAAACTTTTTGCAAAATATATTAAAAAAGCAGGCACTATTGTTTGGAACGGACCTCTTGGTGTTTTTGAATTTAGTAATTTTGCAAAAGGAACAAATAAAATTGCAAAAGCTATTGCAAAATCTAAAGGCTTTTCTTTTATTGGTGGTGGAGATAGTGCTTCTGCCATTGTTAAATCAGGCTATGCTAAACAAGTTAGCCACATTTCAACAGGCGGTGGGGCAAGCCTTAATATGTTAGAAGGTAAAATTTTGCCAGGCGTAGATGTTATTGCTGAGGTTTAATTTTAACTTTAAAAAATTAAAATTTAAAAGAGCTCAATATGAATAAAAAATTAACTACACTTATTATTATGGATGGTTTTGGTATTCCGCAAGATTTTGAACGTAGCGGAATTATTAATGAAAATACCACAAACTTAAGAGAACTTAAAAAAACTTATAGTTACTCAACCCTTTATGCCAGTGAGGAATATGTTGGTCTTCCACAAGGGCAATCTGGAACTAGTGAAGTTGGACACATGACAATTGGTAGTGGTAGGGTAACTTATCAACCATTAGTTAAAATTAACAAGCAAATTGAAAATAAAG
>JAFQOM010000170.1 GCA_017403205.1 Clostridia bacterium
ATGTTTTTTTATTGATTATTCAATAAGTTTTTTTTAACACATATTATTTTTTTCTTTTAATTTTTAAATAAAATTTAGGTTTAACTTTTAGATTTATTTACTTTATTATTTTAAAAACCCCTAAACTTTACAGCATAAAATACAAGAAATTTTTAGCCCCTTTTTATTAAAATAAAACAAAAAAAAACGACCTAAAAAAACATATTTTTAAGTCGAATTTTTTATTTAAAATTATAAATTTTAAGTGAATTTTTTAAAGCATTTTTACTTTTTAAATATCAATTTTAAGTTAAAATTACTTTAAAAGTTCTTTAAAGCTTTTTCCAAATTTAAAGCTTGGTGCTTTAGTTGCTGGAATTTCAATAGTAGCTTTAGTTTGTGGGTTGATACCCTTTCTTGCAGCTCTTACTTTTACTTTGAATGTGCCAAAGCCAGCAAGTGCAACATCTTTACCTTCTTTAAGAGCTTCTGCTACAGCAGCAACAAATGCTTTGTATGCTTCATCAGCATCTTTAAGTGTAAAGCCTGCTTTGTTTGCGATTGCGCTAACAATATCACCTTTATTCATAAATCTAAAATCTCCTTTTTGTTTTTGTGTTTCACACTATTGTGTTGCTTGAATTATAGCATATGTTTTTTTTCTTTCAAAACAAATTTAACAATTTTTTATTTTTTTTCTCTAAAACCCTTTATTTATGTGGCTTTTACGTTTTTTTTGTTTTGTTTCTTGATTTTTATAGTTAATTTTTTGTTTACAATTAGCCATTATGCTTTAATTTTTTGTCTTTTAAGACTATAAAATAGTTATTTATCTTTATTTTACATACATGTTTGACTTTGTTATTAATTATATTATATCATTTTTATATGAATTCTATTTATTTGATAAATGTGGAGAGTTTTAAATTAACAGTTAACGAAGCCTTAGCAATGGTTGAAACTGAAATTGACTCTTTAAGGCTATTAAACAAACATGTTGTTTTAAAAGTTGTTCATGGATATGGCTCAAGTGGAAGTGGTGGCGAAATAAAAAAACACTTACCTATATTTTTGTCACAACTAAAAGCAAAAAATAAAATAATAGATTTTGTTTCAAATTCAAGTTTTAGCAGTTTAAATCAAAAATATAAAACATATACAAAAATGTTTCCAGAACTTGTTTTAGATAAAGATTTAGCAAACCTAAACCCTGGCATAACCCTTATATTTTTATAAAATAAACAAAAATCGCTACCAACAATTATGTTTTGTAGCGATTTTTTATTAAAATTATTAATGGTTTTCATCCCCATCATTTATATACAAAATACCTAATGTGTTTTGACCACAATGACAGTTAATTACACTTCCTGCTTGAGTAAAGATAATTTCTTTAAACTTACCATAGGCCTCTACGGCTGATTTTGCAACATCAAGCATTTCTTGTGTAGCTGTAGAATAAGTAATCATAACTCTTGTATGATCTGGTGTAGAATGTTCTGCTAAAACATCTTCTATATATTTTTTTATACAGCCAATCATGTTTCCCATATATTTTTTACCGACTATATTCTTTCCGTCTTTTACATGAATACTTGGCTTTAGTCTTAATAAATTTGCACCCAATACTGCAAGCATACTGCACCTGCCACCCTTGTGCAAAAATTTAAGCTTTTCAATAACAAAAGAAGCCTGAACATGTGGCACGCGCTCTTTTACTTTACTTGCAATTTGTTCTGCTGAATACTTGCCCGATTTAGCAAGTTCTGCAGCATACATAACAAGCAAGCCTGTTCCAGTTGACAAAGATTGAGAGTCTACTGGATAAACACCTTTTAAATCTTGTGCTGCTATTTGAATATTGTTAAAACAGCATGAAAAATCCCCTCCAATTCCAATGTGAACTATTTCATACCCTTCATCTGTATACTTTTTAAAAAAATCTTTAAAATCTTCTGGACTTCTAGCCCCTGTTGTTGGTACATCGCCAGTTTTTTCAAAATATTCATATATATCACTAGGTTTTACATCAACGCCATCTAAATATGTGTTTTCACCCATATTAACCGCAAGTGGAATTACACCTATATTGTATTTATTAATAATATCTGCTGTTAAATCGCAGGTAGAATCTGATGTTATTTTTATTTTCATTATAAATCTCTTTTAAATAATTTTTTGCAAAAAAATATATTTTTACACATTTAATTATGACACCTTAAAAAATCTTTGTCAATTTGTTAACATTATTTTTTAATATTATGCTAAAATACTATAGTTATGAAAGATGATTTAAAATATGATTTTAACAAAAGTTTAAAAGATAGCATTGACATTACAATAAACAACAATGCTAATAATAAGATTGCTGAAGACAAAACATTAAAAACTCAAATCAATACACATAGCCATTTTGGGCACAGACAAAGATTAAGAGGAATAATAAACAACACAGATATTTTATCTTTGCCAGAACATCAAATTTTAGAATTGATGTTAACTTTTGTTTTGCCTCAAAAAGACGTTAATCCTCTAGCACATGATATTCTTAATGAGTTTGGCTCTTTGGCAAATGTCTTTGAGGCCAGTGTAGAAGATTTAATAAAAATTAAAGGGGTTGGCGAAGTTACAGCAAACTATTTAAGCTTTTGCTCAAAAATACCTGAAATTTATAAAAATAGCAAGTCAAACACAAAGGTTAAACTTAATACCGTTAGAGATATAATTAAATTTTTTAGTTCAATTGTTGACTTTTCTTCAGTTGAAAAGTTTTATTATGTATGTTTAAATGCAAAAGGTGATGTGTTGTGTTCTAAAAATATGGGTAGCGGCGGCGTATCTCAACTTTATATTAATAACCGAGAGTTTATTCAGCAAATATTAAGATACCCTACACAAACCGTTATTGTTTGCCACACCCACCCTCATGGAGAACCAAAACCATCAGAAGAAGATCTTTCCTTTACAAAAACGCTTTTAGAGTTGCTCGACCCTTTAAACATAAGATTGTGTGATCACTTAATTTTGTCACCAGATGGACACTATAGCTTCTTTCAAAACAAAATTTTGGGTGGCCCACTTAAAAACGGAGTATTTGGCAATTTAAAAATGAACATTTTATCTAACAAGGCTTTTACTTACAATAACAAATCTTTGGATTTAGATACAAATATAACAAACTATTAATTAAAACAAAAAAGGAGTATTTAATGTAAATACTCTTTTTTTATTTAAAATATAGAACATATTTGTTGCCAAATATAACCTAAAAATGTTTGATTATATTCATATGAAAACGCTACAGAACCTATAACGTTATCAGTATCTATACAACCAAAAAGCAAGCTGTCACTACTAATTCCTCTATTGTCACCTAAAATAAACACACAGCCTTTAGGCACAATTATATAAGCTTCTTCACCTGATTTAACAACGTTTACATTTTTTCTGTTTTCAAGTTCTGGGTTTTCTAAACAAAATCTATTAAAATAATTTATATTCATATCTGCGCGGCTTAAAATATAACTTTCGTCTAGTGCGTGTACAGACTCATAATCATCCCCTACAAAATAATAAAAATATCCATCATCTAACTTTTTTAAAACAACCATTTGATTTTCCGTAGCTATAATTCTTTTTATAACCACATCACCATTTGCTTTGGCTAAAATAACATCTCCATTATTTCCACCATCAAACCTGTTTACATATACAATATCTTGATATTGTGATGTTTCTGGATCGTCTATATAAGTTAAATTTTTGTTAAATGTAGGTTGCATTGAAGGCCCTATAACATACGCTTGAATAAAAATATAACTAAATATTAAATAACAAGCAATCACCACCAGAAAAGTATAAAAAAGGCCGTCTAGTAGCTTAATCCACTTAGACTTTCTTTGTTTAAAATTTATATTTTCATAATGCAAATTAGCAAAATATTTATTATTCACAATTAAATCCTTAATTTAGTTTGATCTATTTTTTATCATCTTATCTAGCTTATGTTTTTCTAACATAAGCTCTCTGTTACAAGTATTGCACTTTATTTTATAATCAGCACCGACCCTAATTATTGTCCACATTTTTCCACCACAGGCGTGCTGTTTCTTTCCCTCAAATTGTTCACCAACTGTATACATATTTCACCACATTTATTTTATTATAATATCCGATAAAAAAAATTGCAATAAAATATAATTAATACACCGCTAAAGACAATTATTAACAATTATTTTAGTTTTTAATAATTGCTCAACAAAACATTGGCAATTTTTTTTTGTTGTTGTATAATAACATAGTGTCTATGTAAAATAGATGGGCTGTGTCTCTATGGTGAAATGGATATCACAATGCGCTTCGGACGCATTATTGAGGGTTCGAGTCCTTCTGGAGACACCAAGAATTATATTAATTTTATCAAATAAAAAGGAAAAAACTTGAAAACTAAAACAAAGCAAAACCGAAAATCGTGGTTTAAAGGCTTAAAGGTGTTTTTAAAAATTTTTGTAAGAAAGCCTAAATTTGTTTATTTAGGAGATCAAATTTCAACACCCTCTATTATATTAAGCAACCACGTTGGCGCAAGAGGGCCTGTTAAACTTGAATTATATCTTGACAAACCGTTTAGATTTTGGGGCACATATGAAATGAACTCTAACATAAAATCTATTTATAAATATTTGTCAAACATATACTTTTATAAGAAAAAACACATGCCAAAATTTTTGGCTAAAATTGTAGGATTTGTTGCCTGCCCATTTTTAAAACTTTTTTATAGTGGCCTTAATTTAATTTCAACTTACCCAGATGTTAGGTTTAGAAAGTCTATAAAAGAAAGTTTAAAAACAATTAATTCTAACCAAAACTTAGTAATCTTTCCAGAAGACTCTTCTAATGGGTATCATGACACATTATTATCGTTTTACTCTGGTTTTGTTTTTTTTGCAGATATATGCTTAAAACAAGGCAAAGACTTGCCTATTTATGTAATGTATTTTAAACGAAAAGAAAATACTTTTATAGTTGATAAACCTATAATGTATTCTGAGTTGGCAAACATGAAATTAGATAAAAAAGATGTTGCAAAAATGTTATGTGACAAAGCAAATAGTTTGTCTTCAGTTGATGTTGAAAAAAATAAAAAGTGAAAGAAAATTTCTTTCACTTTTTTTAATTATTACAACTAATAAATGATGTTATTGCTAATGCACCAGGTCCAATATGGCAAGCAACACTAAGAGATAATGGATCAACAAATTCTAATTTAACATTAGGTAAAGCTTGTTTAATTTCTTCTGCAAACTTTAATGCTTCTTGTTCATTTTGAGTATGTGCTACAGCAACTTTCATTTTGCCAGCCTTATATTCTTCAGCAAACTGCGTTTCAAATTCTTCCTTAACTTTTTGAATCATTTTCTTTTTAGCATGAGCCATTGACATAACTATGCCAAATTTTTCAAAGTTTTGACCACGGCTAAACAAAATTGGCTTAAAGTTAAGCATTGTGCCAAGGGCTGCCGCAGCAGAAGATATTCTTCCACCCCTTTTAAGATACTTTAAAACATTAACAGTTATGTAAACGCTGTGTTTTTCTGCAGTGTTTTCAAGATAATCTTTTACTTCTTGCGCAGACTTGCCTTGTTTTAACAAGTTAACAGCCTCTAAAACACTTTCTTTTAAGTTAATAGAAATTCTTTTGTTGTCAACAACAATTACCTTGCCGTTATATTCTTCTTCTGCAAAAATTTTTGCGTTGTTACAAGTCCCACTTAAACCACTTGTCATAGGCATAAAAACAACTTGATCATAATCTTTTAATGCTTCGTCCCAAGCTTCTTTAAGTTGTGTTCTTGATGGCTGAGATGTTTTTACGTCCACATTTTTCTTTAATTTTTCATAAAATTCTTGTTGAGAAATGCTAATTTCTTCAAAAAACTCTTCTCCATCTATAGTAAATGGCATTGGCAATATGCCTATACCATATTTATCCGCATCTTTTTGAGTTAATCCAGAGTTAGAATCTGTTATAACTTTTACCTTTAATTTATTATCATTTTGTGTTTGCATAATTCCATCCAAATTTATTTTTATTAAAAATATCTTAGAATAATACAAATATACCAAAAAAAAATAAAAATTACAACAAAAAGATTGATATAAATATTTTGACAAAAATTAGAAATTATTGTCTGTTTTTTTTATGCCAAATTAATAACTTTTTAAATACAAGTGCATATTACAATTGTTTGTGCTATAATCGGGTTGGAGATGGTTATGAAGGTCTTATTAATAATAGATATGCAAAAAGGCTTTATAAGCAACAAAAAATACTTAAAATTAAATCAAAAAGTTAATGACTTTATCTCAAAAAGCAGTTATGACAAGTATATTTTCACACAATTTATAAATAAAAAGTCGAAAAATCCGTTTTATCAAAACAAAATAGGTTGGCAAGGCTTAACTACAAAACAAGAACAAGATTTTTCTGTTGCCCTACCTAAAAATTCGCAAGTTTTTAAAAAATATGGATACAGCTTAAGTCAAGATGATTTAAAAAGCATAAAATCTTTAAACATATCAGAAATTGATATATGTGGTGTAAAGGCAGAGGCATGTGTTTATGCTATCTCTCTTCAATTATGGGATAACGGCATTTACCCTAATATATTAACAAATCTTGTTTTGGGAGACAAAAAAATGACAAAAATTTATAAAAAACAATTTGGAAGTAGATAAAAACTTTTACTACCTATTTTATACTTAATAGCAATAAAAAATAGTTGAGATTTTGCTTCTCAACTATTTTGTTTTTACTAATTTTAATCTGATTATTGCTCTTCGGCAACAACATCTCCTTGAGAGGTTGCTTGATCTTCTAAATGATAGTTTAAAGCATATTTTGTTAAGTTTTCTGTATCAAGGCTTAACAATCCACTTTGCTCTGACCTGTCTATAATATAACCTGCCTTATCATCTGCAGGCATTGCAACCCATTCTCTTAAAGCCTCTTTTGCTGCGTCAACACCTGCAATAGCTTGATCATATGCAGATTGAGTTTCTTCTATTTTTTGTTCTGTTTTGCCTGTTAATCTATAAAACTTTGCAGCTATACCTTTGGTGTGCTCTAAATTAATCAGCCTTTCTGTTGCAGCGCCAGCTTGTTCATAGCCTGACGCAATAAATTCTTTAAGTTCTACTACTTCTTTTTTTGCCAATGCAGCAAAATACTGTTGTGGAGAAAGCGAAGAAATATAATCTAACGCTTTTTGATCTTCATTTGCTGTAGCCATTATTTCTTCTGCTTGAAAGCTTGCAATAGCAGCTTCTGTAGAAATATTTGCAACGCTATAGTTAAGCATTACGTCTTCTGCAACAGCTCTTGATTCTTTTATAGAAGCAGCAAACTTGCCCTCAATTCCAGTTTTAAAAGCTAACATTCTTTCTTCTGTTGACAAATTGTCTGGGTTAGAAAGCGTACTATATTTTTTTGACATATAAGTGTAAAAAGCCATAAAGATTACTTCCTTATTTTAATTAACACAAATATATCACAAAGTTTAGCACTTTTCAATGTGCATTTTTCATAAAAAATAAATAATTTTTAAAAAAACTAAAAAGTTATTGCAAATATATTTTGTTTTTGCTAGAATATCGTTGTTTGCAAAAACTATTCCTTTGCGGATGTGGCGAAACCGGTAAACGCGCACGTTTAAGGGGCGTGTGGGCGACCTTGTGGGTTCGAGTCCCACCATCCGCACCAAAAAGAAACCATAATATTGATACGAAAAACATCGGTATTATGGCTTTTTTATTGCAAA
>JAFQOM010000171.1 GCA_017403205.1 Clostridia bacterium
ATGTTTTTTGTCTTTATAATGATTATTAAAAAGCAAAAAAATATTAATTTTAAAGAGGTTAAATTTGAGTAAAAATAGTTTAATTTATAAAAACGTTTCAAAAGATCAACTTATGCTATTGGCATTAAATTTAGCAAAAAAAGCACTAAAAAAAGGTGATGTGCCTGTTGGGGCTATTATTGTAGATAAAAACAATAATATTGTATCTAAAGGTTTTAACAAAAAAGAAAGATGCCAAAACGCTATTAGGCATGCAGAAATAGAAGCTATAAATAAAGCGTGCAAAAAAATGAAATCATTTAGACTTGAGGGGTTAACAATGTATGTTACACTTGAACCATGTCCAATGTGTAGCGGAGCAATTGTTGCCTCAAGGTTAGATAAGGTTGTGTTTGGTGCGTATGATAAAAATTATGGTTGTGCTGGTTCTAAATACAATTTTTTACAGGACAAAACCTTTGAATATTTGGTAGAAGTAGAGGGTGGAGTTTGTGAGCAAGAGTGTAGTAAAATTATAAAAGATTTTTTTGTGATGGTTAGAAATAGAAATAAAACAAAAAAAAGGTATATTAAAAATCAAGCAAACAAATAATAGGCAAAAATTGTTGTATTTGCTTTAAGGCTTTTGATAAATTGACAAAAGGAGAGATAAATTTTATCATATAAACATGGAAGATATTTTGTTAACAACGCAAATTATGCATCAGTTTGAACTTGAAGAAGTAAGTGATTGTTCGTTTAGGGCAATTGTTTTGCTAGTTCAAAACTCTAGATTAAAAAATGGAGCACATGAGCCTATAATGGGAAGGTCTATGAAAGACTGGCTTGCAAAATCGCTAGATAATTTTGATGTGACTTTTGTGGATTATAATCTAAAAGACGATGTTTTTGATGTAATTAAACCATATTTAGGCAAAGAGGATTATACAATTGTATTGTATTCTGATACACCGCTTATAAAAAACACAACTGTTTATGATATTGTAGAGTATGTGCAAACAAAGGCTGTTGATTTTTGCAAATTGCCAAGAGGTTTTGTTGTTAAAACAAGCGCAGCGCATATAAAAAATTTTGTTTTAAGCGCAGAGCCAAATTTTATTGAAACAGAAGATTTTTTTAATGTGTTTGATAATGTTACTTTAGCAAAAGCAAAACAAATTATTAAAGATAGAATAATAGAAAAGCATTTAAAAAATCAAGTTATAATAGATGACAAAAACACAGTATTTATTGATGCGGATGTTCAAATAGAAAATGGTGTAAAAATTGCACCATTTAACACGATAAAAGGCAAAACAAATATTGCAAAAAACGTTGTATTAAATGAGTATAACTTAATAGAAAACTGCAATATTGGTCAAAATAGCACACTTGTATTTTGTCATTTAAAGGATTATAATGTAGATGATAATTCTAATTTAGGGCATTTTATTTCTCAAAAATTTGCAGAATAGCTTTTTTAATTAGTACACTTAAATCAATGTAAGGAAAGAAAAATGAAAGTGATAGTAGGGCTAGGTAATCCTGGCAAAGAATATGATAAAACTTATCATAATTTAGGTTTTATGCTGTTAGATAAATTGGCTGCAAAACTTGGCGTAAGTTTTAACAAAGCAAACAAAAAATCTGTATATGTTCAAACAAAAATTGACGATCAAATAGTTTTTTTATTAAAACCTCAAACATATATGAATTTATCTGGTCAAGCTGTAAAAGAGTTTGTTAAATTTTATAAATTGCAACCAAGTGATGTAGTTGTTATTTGTGATGATATTGATTTGCCAAAAGGTGTGACAAGGTATAGAGAAAATGGCAGTGGTGGAACTCATAACGGATTAAAAAACATTGTTTTTGAACTTAAAAGTGAAAACTTTAAAAGAGTTAAAATTGGATGTGCAAAAGATAATGACAAAATGGATTTAAAAGATTATGTTTTAAGCAAAATAGATGAGGAAAGTTATCAGCTTATATCTAGCGTTTTTGACGAAGCTATTAACAAAATTTTAAATGCAATAAAATAATAAATTTAATATAAGGAATTTTGTTTATTAAAAATGCAACAAATAAAAGATACATTATTTAGTTTAAAAAATTATAAATATTCCACAATAAGTGGATTAAATGAGGGCGAAAAATATATTTTGCCCTATTTTTTGGATGAAAAAAAAATAGTTGTTGTTGCAAATAATGCAGATCAAGTTAAAAATTATGAAAATTCACTTACATGTTTTAATAAAAAAGTGTTAACTTTAACACAAAAGTTGCCTCTAGCTTACGCTATTGGCGAAAAAAACTCTAAAATATTTAAAGAATATATTGAAGTTTTGTCAAAATTATCTCAAAATGATTTCGATATTTTAGTTTTAACGCCAAGTGTGTTGTTTCAAAAACTGCCAAATAAAAATTATTTTAAAGACAATACTTTATTATTAAAAACAAACAGCAAGTATAATATTGAAGAAGTTGTAAACAGGCTTTTAAGTATGGGGTATTCTAGGCAAGAGGTTTTGTCTTCTTGTGGAGAGTTTTGCTTGAGAGGGGATAGTTTAGATGTTTTTGGTATAAATTCTAAAAATCCAGTTAGAATTTCTTTTTTTGATGATGAAATTGAAGATATATTTTGTTTTGACGTAGAAAATTTTAAAAAAATTGATAAAACTATACAACAGGTTTGTATTTTGCCATGTTCACTTTTAATTATAAACGATCAAGACAAAGAAAACCTTAAAACCAAAGTATTTGCAGATATGCAAAAAACAAAATTAGAGTCTCAAAATGCTTTAAGACTTGCAAATATTGTTAATGCTCAATTTGAACATTTGGAAAGTGGAATTAACTTTTCAAGCGTGTTTTTTTTGCCGTTTTGTGATTATTTTTCAGCAACAATTTTTGATTATTTAAACAATAATTGCTGTATTATTGTGGACGAGCCAAAGTTAATAACTGATCAAATAAAACAGATAGAAGAGGATAATGTCTCTTCATTTTTAGACTTATCTTTAAAGGGTGAATTCTTGCCATCGACAATGGGGTTTTATAATGAGAGAAAAGTTATTTTAAAAGAATTTTTAAAATTTAAGTTAATAGCCTATGCAAGAATCATATCTCAAAATAAACTGTTTGATAGTGAATAC
>JAFQOM010000019.1 GCA_017403205.1 Clostridia bacterium
ATTATCTTTGCAATAAACTTGGTAAAGAACTCAACTCTCTCATTGTGACTGGTGTAATCTTTGCTCATAAAATAATATATAAAATGTTTTATGTCTTCTACTTGTAGTGGTTTCACTTGATGTGACTCTGCTATGAGTGTTTTTTCTGTTAAAAACGATTTTTCATTTTCTAATTGTTTAATTTTTAATTCTACAGATTTTGAATTTAAACCATTCATAATTGCAGTAATTAAAGATTCTATTTGTTTGTCTATTTCTTTTAATTGTGTTTGCAAGTTTATTAACTCTAAATTTTCTCCAAGATCTGCATTATATTGGTCTGCTATTAGTTTTGCTATTTGCTCAACTCGTGATTTTGTGAGTATGTGTTTTCTTGTTGCTTCTACGATTAAGTTTTCAATGTATTCTTTTCTCACGGTTTTGCTTTCACATTTTTTAATAGCGTGCTTTCGGTTTCTGCACTTGTAATATCTATGTCGTGTTCCAAGTTTTCCATTACCAGATTCTGCTGTCATTGTGCAACCACAATATCCACAGAATAGTTTGCTACTTAAAATGTAATCTTCAACTCGGTTTTTATGCTTTTGTCTATGTTTGTGTTGGTCCATTATTTTGTTGCATTTTTCAAATAAAGTTGTGCTTATTATCGGTGGGACAATGTTATTGTAAACTACACCATTACAACTAAATTCACCGATGTATTTTCTATTGCGAAGCATCTTGGCAATTATCTCAACTGTGAACTTTCTGCCTTGTTTATTTCTAAATCCTTTGTTGTTTAAATCAACGCAGATTTCTTTGGCAAATTTGCCATTTGCATATTGTTTGAATATTTCCTCGACTAGTGATGCTTCTTGGGGCTCTACAGCCCATTTCTTGTCCACAATCTTGTATCCTAGATTAACACTTCCACCGATGTAGTTTCCTTTGATTAAACTCTCATTTATGCCACGTTTTACTTTTTGTCCAAGTTCCTTTGAATAATATTCAGCCATACCCTCAAGGACAGATTCCATTAAGACACCACTGGCATCATCGGATATATTTTCTCTTGCAGATAAAACTCTAACTCCGTTCTTTTTAAGTTTTGCTTTGTAGTTGGCACTATCATATCTGCTTCGGGCAAATCTATCTAATTGGTAAACTAGCACATATTCAAATTCTTTCTTTTTGCTATCTTCAATCATTTGCAGGAATGCTGGTCGGTTGTCGGTCATACCAGAGATTGCTCGGTCTATATATTCGTTTACAACAACATAGTCATTTCGTTTTGCAAACTCATAGCATTCACGAAGTTGTCCCTCAATTGATTGTTCGGTTTGGCTGTGAGAACTAAATCTTGCATAAATTACAACTTTACTTTTCATGGTTTTTTCTTCCTTTATTTTTGTTATCAACACACATATCACAAACACTTTCACAAGTCCAGTCAAAACCTGAATATTCTTTTTTAATTCTCTCTATATCTCCATTATTATTTATGAACTCTTTAATTATGTTTTTTAGAAAGTAAGCACCAATCTCCATAGAAATTTTATCTATTTCAATCTTGGTTGTTTGCTCACTTCCATCAGTTAAATTTATTACTTGAATGTTTTTGTTCATTTTAGGGATTTCCTTTTCATTACTATTAGAGGAGCAATAAATTTATCTCTATTTGCGTAATAAAAATCTCCTTTAATTTTTAAATAAATTGAACTGGGTTTCCCAGTTGCAAGCAAAGATGAGTTGCACAAAGTGCTGGTGCAAACTGCACCACTAGACTAATGCACTGCACCAGTAAAACCTTCGCAAATATCGGCACTTCAGCCGATAAAAAGCGGGAGTGGTGCAACTCTTTTCCTGCTTAATTAATTTTTTCTATAATTACACCTCCTTTTTGTTAATATTCTTTCACTCAATAATTAAATAATAGTCCCTCTATATAAGGGGTTTTTGTTGACTACTTTTTTATAAAACCTCTCTATATATGGGGATTTTGCAACCACTTTTTGTTGACTACTAATATGCTAACAATTAATAATCCTAGAAAAAATCAGCAAACAAGTATTTTTTCACAATATGCATTTTGTCAACCATCTAAATTTTTTATAAAAAATTATACCCCTCTATATAAGGGGTAAAAATCAGTCACTTTTTTGACCATATTTTTCTCATAAAAAAATTAAACCCTCGATAAATTCAGGATTTAAGCCATAAAAAAATTTTTATTTTAGTCTAAAAAGAGGTAAGTTTATCAGTCATTTTTTCTTTCTTTTATCTCAAAAAGAGAGGCAATGAGTATTTTTAAATTATTTTTTGAAATGACTTGCTTTTCTTTTCAAAGAGAGTTAAAACACACACCAACTTTTACTGTGAGGTGTTTATGGATAATATAGTTTTAGCTGATATGATAAAAGAAAATTACTACGAAGAAAAGATGTCTGCCGAATACAAATTACAGCTAATAAAAGTAGTAGAC
>JAFQOM010000172.1 GCA_017403205.1 Clostridia bacterium
AAAAGAAAAAAATTAAAACATTTTAAAAAAAATTGATTTATTTAAAATTATTTATATAATAAATAGTATAATATTAAAGTGAATTATCACAATATATTGTGTTTTTGAATAAAAAAATAAAAACAAGGGGTTATTATAGGTTAATATTTAGACCGTCCTTAAACTTTTTGTTTTAATAAAATTAGGAGGCGTGCATTATGTGGAAAAATTTTGGATTAAAACTTAAAGAAAGTTTTATGGCGGTTTTTCCTATAACGCTTGTTATTTTTGCACTTATTATTTTTTTGGTACCAACAGATGTTAATACAATTATTTTGGTTTTAATTAGTGCTATTTTGTTGATTCTTGGTATAGCATTGTTTTCGCTTGGAGCAGATAATTCTATGAACGAATTAGGCGAAAATATTGGCTCTACATTATCTAAATCAAAAAAAATATGGCTTATGGTTGTTTTAAGCTTTTTTATTGGCTTTATTATTACTTTTGCGGAGCCTGATCTTATGGTTTTGGCAGAGCAAGTAGCAGCATCTTCATCACTATATAGCGTTTGGGTTTTTATTGCAACGGTTAGTTTGGGTGTTGGCATATTTTTAATGTTTGCAATATTAAAACTTGTGTTGCAATGGAAGTTGAGTACTGTTTTAACAATTTGCTATGGATTTATATTGTTTTTAGCATTTTTTGTACCAGAAGAATTTATGCCAATAGCATTTGACAGTGGCAGTGTAACAACAGGGCCTATATCTGTTCCATTTTTGTTAACGTTTGGTTTGGGGCTATCTGCTGTTAGAAGTAAAAATAGTGAAGATGATAGTTTTGGCTTAATTGCAATGTGTTCAGCTGGGCCTATTTTAGCTGTTATGATTTTAAGTTTGTTTTTATCTCCAAGTGCAGGGGCTGGGGTAGAAGAGATTGTAACCCACACTTCTATTTGGGCAGAGCTTGGTTTAAGTTTTTTAAAGTATGTTAAAGATGTTGCTTTAATTTTGTTGCCTATTATTGCAATTTTTGTATTGTTTCAAATTTTTGCATTTAAATTTCCAAAACAAAGAGTTGCAAAAATGATGGTAGGATTTTTGTTTACATATGTAGGCATAGTTTTGTTTTTAGCGGGTGTAGAGTGTGGTTATTTACAAATAGGTTCTCATCTGGGTCAACATATAGGGGCACTTGATTATAGATGGATAGCAATACCTATTGGGTTGATGCTTGGTGCTTTTTCTATTTTAGCAGAGCCTGCATTGCATGTTCTTAAAAAACAAGTTGAAGATATAACTGGCGGTGTGTTAAAGCAAAAAGTTATTGTTGTTGTTATGTCAATTGGTGTTGCCACCTCTGTTTTGTTTGCCGTGTTGCAAGCGATGTATGATTTTAGTTTGTTATATATAATTATGCCTGTTTATATTTTGGCAATTGTTCTTTCGTTTTTTAATACAAAACTGTTTACAGCAGTTGCGTTTGACTCTGGCGGTGTTGCAACGGGCGCGATGGCTGTTTCGTTTACATTGCCATTTGTAACTGGTTTATCAACAAGTGCTTCAAAGGGGTTCGGAACAATTGCTTTGATTGCTGCATTTCCTATTTTTACAATGCAGGTTTTAGGGTTTATTTATAAACTTGCGCTTATTAGGGCTGAGAGAAAGGCTGCAAAGCGTGTATCTGGCGCTGTTAGAATTATAGAGTTTGATGAACTTGATAATGAAGAGTTTTTAGCGCTTGCTGCGTCAGCGGTTAGATCTAAAAAAAAGGGCATAGGTTATTTAAAGAGTAAAATTAGCGAAAGTAGAGAAAAGGCTTTAAAGAAAAAACAAAAAAGATTAAACAAAAGATCAATTAAAAAGTCGAACAAATCAAATGATGATTCAACAAATATTGGGGGTTAAAGTAAGTGAAAAGTGAAATTAGTAATGATTTTTTAAAATTAAAAAAAGCAAGCAAACCAAACAATACTTTACGTCCACTTTTTCAGCTACTTGTTGTTATTGTTAATCGTGGCAAGGGGGACGAGGTTAGCGAGTTTTTAAAACAGAACGGCATTAAGTATAGAATTTGCAGCTTTGGTGATGGAACAGCACCTTCAACATTTCAAAACATTTTGGGCTTGTATAACAAAGAAAAAGAAATTGTTACAAGTATAATACCTATTGAAAATAGCATTGATTTGTTAGATAGACTTGAAACTGAGTTTTTGACAATAGAAAAATATTCTGGAATTGCATTTACCATACCACTAAAAAGCATAACTATGGAAAGTATGGAAAAATTGGTTAAGGGGGATAGAAAAAATGGAAAATAATTTTGAACTAATTGTAAGCATTGTTAATAGGGGACATTCAGATAACGTTGTTGATGGCGCCAGGGATGCAGGTGCAAGAGGCGGCACAATTTTTTATGGTAGGGGCACAAGCAACAATGAAAAAGACTCTATTATGGGTATTAGCATTGAGCCAGAAAAAGAAATTATTTTAACCTTAACCGAAAAAGCAGACAAGGCAAAAATTATGACTGCAATTTGTGAAAGAAATAATATGAATGACCCAGGCGCTGGTATTTGTTTTAGCTTACCAGTAAGCCAAGTAAGAGGAATTGGCGCTTTTAAAACTAGCGATAAAGCAGAATAAATTAATCAAAAAAAAGAATCAGACTAAAAAATATAAATAAAGTTTAAAAATTTTAATATTTGAATAAAAAAAGAACTGTTTTTCAGTTCTTTTTTGTTATATTTTTTAATTTAAAAATTTACAAATTATTAGTTTTTAGTTGATTCTAATTTTTTGGCAAAACATAAACAGTAAGAATTATTACAAGGTCAATCAAAACAAAAACCCAAATCAAAGCTTTACAGATGGTTGCAAATTTGCTTTTTGGTAACTCATTTTTTATTAACTTATTGTTATATGCTTTTGAAGTAATTGTTAAAATAACAGCAAATATGATTAGGACGGCAACTGTAATTAGATATAATGGAAAGATGCCCAATACTGCACCAAAAACAGCACCACCATCTCCACTTAAAATTGCTGATAACATTGGTACGGCAAGATATGTTATATATGCTTGAATAATGCAAACAACGCTAAAAAGTATTATATTTGTAATTTTTAATCCTTTCATAATTTAACTCCTTTTTTATTTCACTTTTATTTTGCCAAAAATAACAAAAAAATCAAAATGAATTATTATAAATTTTATAATTTATTAAAAACAATATACATTTTTTTCGCTAATTTATTGTTTGGTGTATTTTCAGTTATTTATATAAGTGTAATTACAAATTGACAAAATTGTGTTAATGCTTTAAAATTTATTAGTATTTTAAAAACTTTTTTGTAGCCTTTAAGGTTTAAAAAATACAACAAAACACTTGAAAAGGAAAATTAAATTATGGATTTTGAAAAGACAGAAAGAAAATGGCAAGAGATTTGGGAAAAAGAAGAAGTTTTCAAATCAAAAGATTTTGACAACAAACAGAAGTTTATGGGGCTTGTTGAATTTCCTTATCCATCTGGGGCGGGATTACATATAGGTCATATTAAGGCATATTCTTCACTTGAAGTGGTTTGTCGTATGAAAAGACTGCAAGGCTACAATGTTATGTTTCCAATAGGTTGGGATGCTTTTGGTTTGCCAACTGAAAACTTTGCAATAAAAAACAATATAGCACCTAGAATTGCAACAGATAATAATATTAAAAATATGAAATCTCAATTAAAGCGTGCTGGATTTTCGTTTGATTGGGATAGAGAAATTGACACAACAAGCGAAGAGTATTACAAATGGACACAATGGATTTTTAGTCAACTTTACAAAAAGGGCTTAGCATACAAAAGCAAAGCGCTTGTTAATTATTGCCCAACTTGTGATGTTATTTTGTCTAATGAAGAAAGTCAGGGTGGGGTTTGTGATAGGTGTAACTCTCAAGTTGTTCAAAAAGATAAAGAAGTATGGTTTTTAAAGATTAGAGAGTATGCAGAAAGACTTTTAAATGGTCTTGATAAAGTAGACTTTCCACAAAGAGTTAAAGAAGAGCAACGTCACTGGATAGGCAAATCAGTTGGTGCGGAAGTTGATTTTAAGGTTGTTAGCGGTGATAGCACTGATACATTAACTGTTTATACAACTAGGTGCGATACTTTGTTTGGGGCAACTTTTATGGTTGTTGCACCAGAGCACCCTATTATTGAAAAATATGCAAAAAACATTAAAAATATAGACGATATAAGGGCTTATCAAGCAAAAGCAAAACAAAAAAGTGAGTTTGATAGAGTTCAAGTAAATAAAGATAAAACTGGTGTTAAGGTTGACGGTATAACAGCTATAAACCCAATAACAAACACACAAATTCCTATTTTTATTGCAGACTATGTTATGATGGGTTATGGCACAGGTGCTATTATGGCTGTTCCTGCCCATGATACACGTGACTTTGATTTTGCTAAAAAGTTTAATTTACCTATTATTGCTGTTATTGAAGGCGGAGATGTTACAAAAGAGGCTTTTACGGATATTATAACAGGCAAAATGATTAATTCTGGTTTTTTAAATGGATTAACAGTTGAAAAAGCAAAAGAAAAAATGATTGCTTATTTAGAAGAAAATAAAATAGGACACGCTAAAGTAAACTATCAAATGAAAGACTGGGCCTTTAACCGCCAAAGATATTGGGGAGAACCATTTCCTATTATTTATTGCGACAAATGCGGCACTGTTTTGGTTCCTGAAGAAGATTTGCCAGTTAAATTACCAAAAGTTAAAGAATTTAAACCAAGCAAAAACGGAGAGTCTCCTTTAGCTCAAGTAGAAGAATGGGTAAATTGCACTTGCCCTAAGTGTGGTGGAAAGGCTAGACGTGAAACAGACACAATGCCACAATGGGCAGGCTCTAGTTGGTATTATTTAAGATATATGGATTCTAAAAACGACAAATGTTTTGCTAACAAGGAAAACTTAAAGTACTGGGGGCCAGTTGATTGGTATAACGGTGGTATGGAACACGTTACTCGCCACTTAATTTATTCAAGATTTTGGAATATGTTTTTGTATGATTTGGGTGTTGTTCCTTTTGAAGAGCCATACATGAAGCGTTCTACCCAAGGTTTGGTTTTGGGCGAAGACGGCAATAAGATGAGCAAGAGCTTAGGCAATGTTGTTGACCCTAACGAATTTATTAAAAATTATGGGGCAGACGTTTTAAGACTTTATATTTTGTTTATGGCAGAATACGAATGTGCTGCACCATGGTCAAGTGCAAATATTAATGGTTGCAAGAGATTTTTAGAAAGAGTAGAGCGCATGGCTGAATTTGTTGACAATTTTGACGGCGTTCACCCAGAGCACGTTTCTATACTTAATGCAATAACTCAAAAGGTTACAGAGGACATAACAACTTTAAAATTTAATACAGCTATTTCTGCGCTTATGACTTTTGTTAATAATATTTATCAAGACAAATATATTTCTAAAGTAGAATACAAAGAATTTTTAACACTTTTGTATCCATTTGCACCTCACTTGTGTGAAGAAATGAACGAGGTTGTTGGTTTTAAAGAGTATATTTGCAAGTCAGATTGGCCTAAAGTAAGAGAAGATAATTCTATTAAAACGATTAATATGCCAGTTCAAATTAATGGCAAAATGAGAGATACAATTTCTGTTAGAGAAGATGTAACGCAAGATCAAGCACTTGAAATTGTAAACAATAACGAAAAATTAAAAGGCTATATTCAAGGTGGAATTAAAAAAGTTATTTTTGTTCCTAAAAAAATTATAAACATTATAGTATAAAAAAAGCCCCTTTTTAACAAAAGGGGTTTTTAAAAGGTAAAAGAGAAGGTATTATGGAAGTTTTAAGTCCAGCAGGAAATATGGAAAAACTAAAAACAGCAGTGTATTTTGGTGCAGATGCTGTGTATTTTGGTGGTAAAAAATTTGGTTTAAGAGCATATGCAGGCAATTTTACAAACGAAGAAATTGTAGAGGCTGTTAATTTTTGTCATCAACACAATGTAAAGGCGTATGTTACTGTTAACATAGTTGCACATAATAGGGATTTTGATGATTTAAAAGAATACTTGCAATTTTTAAGTTCTGCACATGTTGACGGCGTTATTGTTAGTGATTTAGGTATTGCAAAATTTGTTACTGAATATGCAAAAGGGGTAGAACTTCATATAAGTACACAAGCAAACATTACAAATAAATATGCAGCAAAATTTATGGTAGAAATGGGTGCAAAGAGGTTGGTTTTGGCCAGAGAATTAACTTTAACAGAAATTAAAGAAATTAGAGATTTTATACCAAAAGAAATTGAACTTGAAGCATTTGTGCATGGAGCTATGTGTATAAGTTATTCTGGAAGATGTTTGCTTAGCAACTATTTAAGTTCTAGAAAAAGTAATTATGGAGAGTGCATCCAAGCTTGTAGGTGGAAGTGGACAATTTCAGAGGCGTCACGTCAAAAAGAACAGCTTCCTATTACAGAAGATGAAAGAGGCACTTATATTTTAAACAGTAAAGATTTAAACATGATTGAATATATTGACCAACTTAAAAAAGCGGGCGTAACAAGCCTTAAAATTGAAGGAAGGATGAAATCACCTTATTATGTGGCAACTGTTACAAATGCTTATAAAAGGGCTTGTAAAAGCTTAGAAGAGGCAGAAAACAATAATAAAGAATATTTTTGCCCAAAAGAGCTTGTGCAAGAACTTGAAAAAACAAGTCACAGAAGATATACTACAGGGTTTAATTTAAAAGATAAAAGACCAGAACAAAGTGAATATATAGAAGACTCTATGCCTGTTCAAACTCATGAATTCATGGCAGTTGTTGTAGAAGAGAGCAAAAACGGTAAAGTTAAAATAGAACAACGCAACAAATTTGTAGTGGGCGACATACTAGAAGTTTTAAGCCCAAATCAAACATTTAACAAACAGATTGTTGTAAAAGAAATGTTTGATGAACTTGGTTTAAAGGTAGAAGAGGCTAAACTTGTTCAACAGCAATTAATTTTAACAACAGATTTAAAGCTTAAAAAAGGCGATATTTTAAGGAAATTGATTTAACAACTAAAATATTTAAAATTAATAAAAGGGTCTAAAGACCTTTTTATTTTTATAAAATATGTTACAAAATATTAAATTTATCAAAAAAGGCTCTACAAAAAGTAGAGTCTTTTTTGCTAATATTTAAAACTTAATTTAAAATTATTTAGCTAATTGAGTTAAACCTGCGTAGTTTTCGATTGTAGCTCTTACATCTGGGAAGAATGAGCAAATAACGATAGCTGCGCATGCTAATATTACAAGAAGTTTAACTAATAAAGGTTTATCCCAAACAGCTTCAAGGCCGACAATAACCATAAGTGTGATAGGTGCATACATATCAACATAAGCAATTAATGTAGGTATAATACCGTCTGTAGGTAAGAACTTGATATATGCTTCAGCAATAGTTACAGCCCAACATAAAATCATTAAAATTGCAGTTATTTTACCAACCAAATCCAAAAGTTGAATAAACCCGCTTTTTTCTTCATTGTTCATAACAAAGATCTCCTTTTTTGTTTTTAATACATTAATTTTAAAAAAGATTAAAAAAAAAGTCAAATATTAATAACAATAATTTTGTTATTTTAAATGGGTTATTATGATTAAATTTATACAAAAAGATGTTTTAAATTAATACAAATTATGATTTTAAAATATAAAAATTTTTTGATATTTAAACTTTATTTTATATAATAAACTATGATTTAGAATTTGATTAAAAAGAGGTTTAAAATGGATAACTGTATTTTTTGTAAAATTGCAAAAGGCACTGCTCCTTGTTATAAAATTTATGAAGATGAAATGACGCTTGCTTTTTTAGATATTTCAAAAGACACCTATGGCCACACCCTTGTTATACCAAAAGCACACTGCACAAATATTTTAGACTGCAAAGAGGATGTTTTGTCGGCTGTTATTAAAACTGTAAAAAAAGTTAGCAATCATTATGTAGAAAACTGTGGGTTTAAAGGTGTTAATGTTTTAAATGCAAGCGGTGAAGAAGCTCAACAATCGGTATTTCATTTGCATTTTCATATTTTGCCAAGAAGGGAAAAGGAAGAAATGGATGCTTTTCCAAAGCTTTTTGGAACATTTAATAGTTTGGAAGAGCAACAAGCAGAGTTGAAACTAGATTTTTAGTTGAGGGTTTTATAATTGACAAATTATAAAAAAATTTAGCCTAATTCGATAAAATTTGTTTTTATATTTAAAAGGGATTTTTATTTTAAAAATCTCTTTTTTGTTATGCTTTTTTTAAAGGATTAAATTATACATATGTTAAATAGTTCTGTAAAAAAGATTAATACAATAAAAAACTCAACAAAACAACAAGGGCAGAAAAATTTATCAAAAGTAAATACTGTTAAGCTTGTTGCAAAACCAAAACAAAAAATATGTTTAAATGAAAAAAAAGAAGTAGCAAAAACAGTAGTAAAATATTTTTTGTTAACATTACTTTTTTATTTGTTAAACAACGCAAAAATTCTGTTTACCATTAGGCCTTGTTTTTATGGGGTTTTTCTTTCTTTTTTATTTTTTGGACAAAATGCTTTTTATTTGTCGCTGAGTTATTTATTAAGCGTTGTGTTAGATAATGTTAGCATTTTTAGTTTAAGTTTTGCTGTTTTTGTTTGTATAGCCGGTGGGATTTTAAGTTATATACACAAAACTAAAATAAAAAGTTTTAAAACTTATTTAATGGTTATTTATTCATTTGCGATTGGTTTGTTTTATATAGTTTTAAATTTGTCTGATTTACAACGCGGATATATTGCATTTGTTAATGTTTTGTTTAACACTTTGTGTGTTTTGTGCAGTAGTGTTTTTTTAAGAATAATTAAGTTGCGAAAGCTTAATTTAAATTTAAATGTGGATGAAGTTGTTTGTTGCTGTGTTTTAATTATGTTTATGCTTTGCGGTGTGCAAAATATAAATTATTTTGCTTTTGATATAACAAAATTTTTTGGCGTTAGTTTAGTTTTGTTTTTTAGCTTGGTAATACCTAATTCATTTGCAATAATTTTTGCTATTGTATGTGGTTTGGGTGTAATGCTTGTAAATAGTCAAATGGATTATGTTGTAGTGTTTTCACTTGTTGCTGTTTTAGGTAATGTTTTTAAAAATCAACACAAAATATATGTTTCTTTAAGTGTTTTTATTGTAGAAAGTTTAATGTATTTGTTTATATTAAACAGTAAAATTGATTTTTTTATTTATATTTTACCAACATTTTTATCTTTA
>JAFQOM010000173.1 GCA_017403205.1 Clostridia bacterium
TACTTGATCGGCATAGTTACCTAAAACATCTACTGAAACAATAACTGCATCTGGCATAAGCACTTTTGCAACATCTTCAGCAAGATTGTTAACAATACCTCCGTCACAATAAGTGTTTCCGCCCGCCTCTACAAATGGGAAAGCCCCCGGGATTGATATGCTAGCCATAACCCCAGTGTAAGTTAAACCAGAATCAAATAAGTATTGCTTTCCAGTGTTTACGTTTGTTGCAACCGCCACAAATTTAGTTTTAAGCTGTTCAAATGTTGTATCTTTAAAGTTTTCTTTTAAAAGTTTTGAAGTTTTTTTAACATTTAACAAATTGCCGTTAGAAATTGTAGATCTTAAACTAAAATTACCTATAGAATTAAATTTAGACGCCATTTCTTTCATTTCATCTATAGTTTTGCCTATTGCGTACATTCCGCCTACTAATGCACCCATTGATGTTCCCACAATTAAATCTGGCTTAATTCCGTTTTCTTCTAAAACTTTTAAAACTCCAACATGAGCATACCCTTTTGCTGCTCCACCGCCTAATACTAACGCTAATTTTTTCATAACACCTACTTTTTACTAATATTATTATATATGATTAAAATTTTAAAATCAAATAAATTAATATCATTATTGCTAGTTATTATGTGCATTTTTTTTATAATTAAACCTAGCTTATGTTCCACATCTTGCCTAAATGCAATAAGCGTGTGGGCTTTTAAGGTTTTACCTATGTTATTACCATTTTTTATTTTAACTAGGCTACTTGTTAACTTAAGCAGCATAAAGCCCAATATTATGGACAAGTTTTTTAATTTTTCATATAAAGCACCAAACGGAAGTTTTTTAGTTTTTTTCTTATCGGTTTTAGCGGGATATCCAATGGGTGCTAAACTAATTAGTTCTATGCACGAAAGCAACTTAATAAACACAAAACAAGCAGAAACAATGCTTTCGTTTTGCTCTGTAAGCGGACCAATGTTTATAATAGGCACAGTTGGGGTTTCTATTTTTGATAATTATAAGGTTGGAGTTATTATGCTTATCTCTAATATATTGGCGTGCCTTATAAATGGGTTTATATACAGAAATAAAACAACACTTAACACCACAAAAAACGTTTATACTGCTAAAAATAAATTGACATTGGCAGATGTTGTGTACGATTCTTTAATATCAATATTAATGGTGGGCGCATACATAGTGCTTAGTTTTATTATTATTGATGTTTTAAAAAATTTGTGCATAATTTCTGCAGTTTCCTCTTTTATTGAAAAGATTGTTAATGTTGATGGTTCAATAATATCTGCCGTTTTAATGGGCGTTATAGAAATAACGCGAGGTTGCCTTGCAATTAGCGAAACTAGCGCAAGTTTATGTTTGCAAACAATTCTATGTAGCACAGTTATAGCCTTTGGTGGAATTAGCGTTTTTATGCAAAGTTTGGGATTTTTAAAAAACATAGATATTAATAAAAAATTAATTTTAACGCAAAAAATAACTCAATGTTTAATTTGTTGTGTTGTTAGCACAATTATTTGTTTATTATTCTTTTAAATGCTAAATTTGTTTGACAAAACCATTGAAAAATTATAAAATTATAATAACTAAATTGTTAAATAATTGTTTACAAATTAATGGGGTTAAATTATGAATTCTAAAAAATTTGAATATCTAAATAAAGATATGCCATTTTTGAAAAAAGATATTGCATTTAGGCTTATGTTTGCCTTGCTTTACTTTGCAGTTTTTGTTTGGCAGTTTGCTGCTTTGGTTATAAAGATTGTTAACAAAGCAACAGTTTCTACGCCAATGATTGTTTCTACTA
>JAFQOM010000174.1 GCA_017403205.1 Clostridia bacterium
GAGCAAACATACATAAGTATAGTCACAATAAAAAAATAACCAAATAAAAAGACTGTCATATAGTGTCTATTTTTGTTATAAAAATTTAATAAAATAAATTGCTGTTTTTTGTTAAATTTACTTAAGCTTTTAAGTGATATTATTTTTTTAAAATCAATTATAAAAACGTTAAAAAAACACAGGAAAATTTTCCTGTGTTTTTAAATTAAAAATTATTTTCTTTTTTTTCTAGCAGCTTCTTGTTTTTTCTTTTTTGCTACAGAAGGTTTTTCATATGCTTCTTTCTTTCTAAGATCACCAATGATACCATCTTTTTGGCATTTTCTTTTAAATCTTTTGATAGCGCTTTCCAAACTTTCGTTTTCGCCTACTTTAACTGTTGACATATTTTCACCTCCCTTAGCTAAAATCATTATGATAAAAGTATATTTATTTTATTTAATTTGTCAATAAGTTTTTAAATTTTTATTTTATTTTTTTTAATATTTTGCTATTATTCTACAGATTTACATAAAAGCATACCGTCCACAACTGATACTGGCATAACTGTAACTATTTTTCCTATTTTAGCATCAAAATCAAGTGCACATCTTATGTAATTTTCTGAAAAACCCTCTACAAAATCACCTTTTCTTTCTTCTGGCAACACTTGCAAAGTATGCCCCAAAAATTTTTCAAGATAGTCATTTTTCATTTGTTGAACAACTTCTTTTAATTGTTCTTCACGTTCTTTAATAATAGTGCCACTTATTTGAGGCAAATTACCTGCTTTTGTTCCCTTTCTTGATGAATATGCAAAATAGTGAACAGAACTAAATTTAACTTGTTTTAAAAAGTTTAGCGACCACTCAAAATCTTTTTGAGTTTCGGTTGGATAGCCAACAATAATGTCCGTTGAAATAAAAGCATTAGGAAAATACTTTCTAATCAAATTTACCTTTGACATATACTCTTTTGTTGTATAATGCCTGTTCATATCAACAAGTATCTTGTCACTTCCGCTTTGTAAACACAAGTGAAAAGAAGGACAAAAATTTGGCATGGATTTTAAAATTTGCATAAACTCTTCATTAATAACATTTACTTCTAATGAACTTATTCTTATTCTGCTAGAAATATCTTTTAGTGCTAACATAACTTGACCTAAAGCAAGTTCATTGTCAATTTTATAATCCGATATGTTAATACCGGTTAAAACAATTTCTGGGCATGTAACAGATAGTTTTTTTGCTTCTTCCACAATACTTTCTAGTTTTCTTGACCTGCTTCTACCTCTTAAAAACGGAATAATGCAATAAGAACAATAATTATTGCAACCATCTTGAATTTTAATATAACCCCTTGTTCTAACATTTGTTGCCATTAAATCGTCTTCATACTCAAGTGGAATAGCACAAACTTGATTGCCTTTTTTATCAAAATTATCTTTAATTTTGCCTTTGCCATATGTGCCAAAAACACACTCTACTTGACGTTTTTCTAAAAATTGTTGAGGATTGTTTTGAGCTGCACAGCCACAAATATAAACTTTGGCATGAGGATTAATTTTTTCTATCTTAGCCAAAATTTGTCTACTCTTTTTTTCTGCCTCTTGAGTTACGGCACAAGTGTTAACAATATAAATATCTGCTTCTTCTAATTTTGTTGTAGTTTGATAATTATCACTCAACGAATTTAATATTGCATCAATTTCGTATTGATTAA
>JAFQOM010000175.1 GCA_017403205.1 Clostridia bacterium
CAACCATTTCCATAAAAGTTCCTTATAAATCGACTTTTTATATTGTTATGTTTAAATTTATTTTTATATGACTATATTCAACAAAAAAAGACGACCGAATTTACAGTCGTCTTTAATATTATTAATTATAAAATACTGTATTTTGCTTTAAATCAGTGACCTATATAAATTTTATATTTTTTTGTGATTTATATAAACAAAATATAATATTTTAAAAAATTATTCTTGGTCGGCGGTTTCTTCGCCTTCTTCAACTTCTTCCTCATGCTCTGCTACTGATGCACAAACAACACGATAGTTTTTGTCTTTAAGGCGCATAATCTTTACACCTTGGGTATTTCTTCCAATTCTGCTTATTTGTTCACCTTCAAGCCTAATAATCGTTCCATTGTCAGAAATTAAAATTACATCTTGATCCGCTTTGATTTGTTTTAAGTTAACAAGTTTGCCGGTTTTTTCATTAAACACACCAGCTTTAATACCTTTTCCACCACGAGTTTGCAAACGATAATCATTAGGATCGCTACGTTTACCGTAACCGTTTTCAGAAATTGTTAATATTTGACAGCCTTTTTTGATAACTGACATATCAACAACATAATCGTTTTTATTAAGACTAATACTTTTAACACCTTGAGAGTTTCTGCCCATTTGTCTAACATCTTCTTCGCTAAATCTAATACATTTGCCTTCGTGTGAAGCAACAATGATTTCATCTCTACCATTTGTTATGTCAACACTTATTAAAGAATCATCCCCAACAAGTCTAATTGCAATCTTACCATTTTTATTTATGTGTTTAAATTGATCTACAGGGGTCTTTTTAATAAGGCCTTTTTTTGTTGCCATAATTAAATTACCCTTAATATCTTGTGTAAATCTTAAAATTTCTGTAACACTCTCATTTTTAGCAAGTTGCAACAAGTTAATCATTGCTCTGCCTTTTGCTGCTTTTTGAGCCTCTGGTATAGCGTATGTTTTTTGACAGAATACCCTACCACGTGATGTAAAGAATAACAAGTTGTCGTGTGTATTAGAAATAAACATCTTTTCAACAAAATCATCTTCTTTTGTTTTGTGGGCGTTAACGCCTACGCCGCCACGTTTTTGTGTTTTGTATTCGTTAACTGGTTGTCTTTTAATATAGCCTGAGTGTGTAAGAGAGATAACAACATCTTCTTTCTCAATAAGATCTTCTATGTCAATATCATCAAAATCAACGCTTATTTCTGATTGACGAGGTCTTGCATATTTTTCTTTAACTTCAGTAAGTTCTGTTTTAATAATATCCAAAACCTTTTGTTCGCTACGTAAAATTGCTTTGTATTCTGCAATAATAACACGAAGAGCCTCTAATTCTTCTTTAATCTTTTGAACTTCAAGACTTGTTAGTCGTTGCAAACGCATTTCCAAAATAGCGGTTGCTTGTTTTTCTGTAAGCAAGAATTTTTGACGAAGTTTTTCGCTTGCGTCATATTTATCAGCACTTTGTTTAATAATTTTTACAACTTCATCTACGTTTGCAAGGGCTATTGCTAAGCCTTCTAAAATGTGGGCTTTTTCTTGAGCTCTTTCAAGATCGTATTTTGTTCTACGTGTAATAACTTCTTTTTGGTGCTCAAGATAATAATAAAGCATTTGTTTTAGGTTTAAAATTCTTGGTTCACCATTAACAAGTGCTAAGAAAATTATACCGGAACCTTGTTGAAGAGGAGTATGTTTGTATAAAAGGTTTAAAACAACTTGAGCGTTTGCGTCTTTTTTTACATCAACAACAATTCTCATTCCCTTTCTGTCAGACTCTTCTTTAATATCAGAAATTCCTTCAATTTTTTTATCTTTAACAAGGTTTGCTATTTGTTCTATAAGTTTTGCTTTATTAACTTGATAAGGAAGTTCTGTAATAATAATTCTTGAGTGCCTATCGCCTTCTTCAATTTCTGTTCTTGCACGAAGAACTATATTTCCCCTACCTGTTTTGTATGCATTGCGAATACCTGCCCTGCCCATAATAAGACCTTTTGTTGGAAAGTCTGGCGCAGGAATAATTTTAATAAGTTCTTCTATATCAACATCTGGGTTATCAATAAGTGCCAAAACACCGTCAATAACTTCGCCTAGATTGTGAGGTGGAATATTTGTTGCCATACCAACAGCAATACCGTCAGAACCATTAACTAAAAGGTTTGGAAAACGTGCTGGCAAAACAACAGGTTGTTGCAAGGTGCCATCAAAGTTAGGATAAAAATCGACTGTAGACTTATCAATTTCTCTTAACATTTCGCCTGCTATTTTAGAAAGTTTTGCTTCTGTATAACGTTGAGCAGCTGGTGGATCACCGTCAATACTACCAAAGTTACCTTGGCCAGAAACAAGAGGCTCATTTATAGAAAAATCTTGCGCGAGCCTAACAAGCGCTTCGTAAACTGCGCTATCGCCGTGAGGGTGATATTTACCCAAAACGTCACCTACGATACGGGCACATTTTCTAAAAGGCTTATCGTTAGATAAGTTAAGTTCCCCCATAGAATAAAGAATTCTACGATGAACAGGTTTTAAACCGTCACGAACGTCTGGAATTGCACGGCTTACGTTAACTGCCATTGCATAAGAAATGAAAGACCTTTTCATTTCGTCGTTTAGATGAACTTTAATATATTTTGTGTTGTCTACAATTTGTTCATACTCTTTTGAATAATCTTGTTTTTTCATTTTTGCTCCTCTATAATTTCAAAAACTTTTTTAAAACACTTATTTAAATCAACTTTTTGTGCCTCAACCCTTTCATAATCTGTCAAACTAAGGTTGTCGCTAACTATTTTATAACTTTCTACCTCAAAACCTAATGCGCATATTGCATTTAATTCCATATCAAACACAACCGATTCTTTAATTTTTGTCTGCAATACAAAATCATTAGAAGTATAGCAATCTGTGTTACCACCCAAATTATAAACTTTTTCCTTAAAAGTTACATTTGGGTGATACAAATAACTATTTTTTATTTTAACAACACTACCAACAGGTAAATTGTTGCTGCCAGCAAAGCCTATATTTATTAACTTTGTTGCCCGGTCTAAGTCTTTTAACGAAGATACAACATTGCTTGTTGCCACACCCGTTTTAATAACCATTAATTTTGTATATTTACACGCCAGCTCATATTCTTGATCTGTTGCAACTACTATTATCTTTTTTTGCATTTTATTTAATCTTTTTAAGCGCCCTTTCGATTTTTTCTTTTCTAATTTTTTCTATTTCTTTTTCGCCAAAATAATATTGCATTTGTTCTGCTGTATTCAAAACATCCGCAAGTTCTTCTAAAATATTTTGTTTGATTTCTGGGGGAGCTTGATCTTTGTTAAAACGCTTATATTTACACAGCGCTTTAGTAAGCTCGCTCATTTCTTCAATACACATTAAGCTTTGTGCATCATAGCCCCACTCGTTTAAAAATTTTTTATAGGCCTCTTTATAATAATTATCCAACTTTAAAAATCCTACTTTTTATTATTTAAACATTCTTCTTTAATTAAAGTTCCGTTTACATTAACATATTTACGCTTTTTAATTTTTTCAAATTTTGCTAAAAGCTCTTTTTCTAAACTTATGCCTTTAATTTCACACATACCCAATATATATA
>JAFQOM010000176.1 GCA_017403205.1 Clostridia bacterium
AAAATTTAAAACAAAATAAAAATATATAAAAAAGCATTTATGCATTTTTTTATTTTTTTACATAAAATAAAAGTATATGAAAACTATTTTATTAACTGGGGGTGGAACTGGCGGTCACGTTATACCACATTTAAGCCTAATACCCCACCTAAAAAAACACTTTGACAAAATTTATTATATCGGCACTGCAAATGGAATTGAAAAAGAAATTATAACAAGTCAAACAAACCTTGAATATTTTTCTATTTCCGCCCCAAAATTGCAACGTGATAAAAAAATTAGTATTTTAACTCTACCCTTTAAGCTTTTAAAAAGTACACATCAATCAAAAAAGATTTTAAAAAAAATAAAACCCTCTGTAATTTTTTCTAAAGGAGGGTTCGTTTCAGTTCCTGTTTGTATTGCAGCCAAATTATTAAAAATACCAGTTATAAGCCACGAATCAGATTTAACACTAGGTTTAGCAAACAAAGTTATATACAGGATATGCACAAAATTTTTAACAAGCTTTAAGTCAACCTCTAAAAAATTAAAAAAATCAGTTTTTACCGGGGCCCCCATAAGACAGCAACTTTTTAATGGTTCAAAACAAAATGCAAAACAGATACTAAATCTAGATTCTTCTAAGCAAACAATTTTATTTATAGGCGGATCAACTGGCGCCTTAAATTTAAACAAAATAATATACTCTAGTCTACCCATCATTACAAACAAATACAATGTCGTGCATATTGTAGGTAAAAACAAGGGCGATAAAACTAAAAAATATCAAAACTACACTCAAATAGAATATTGTCATAATATTGAAGATATTTTTTGCGTAACAGATTTTGTAGTTTCTCGTGCTGGATCAAACGCTATTTTTGAATTTTTAGCATTAAAAAAGCCTATGATTTTAATTCCTCTTCCTAAAAATGCATCAAGAGGCGATCAAATAGACAACGCTAACTATTTTAAAAGCAAAGGCTTCGCCATGGTCTTAGACGAATCAACACTAACCCCTAAAAAACTAACAGAACAAATAAACAATTTAAGTATTAACAAACAAAAATATATTGACAATATGACAGCCCAAAATTACAAGTATGTTCAGGGCAGCAAAAATATTGTTAATGAGATATTAAAAATATCAAATAAATAAAAAAAAAGCATATTAAAAACTAATATGCTTTTTAATTTTATTTAATTAAAAAATTATGCTTCCATAGTAGAGCCCATATCCATTACCTCACCAAGAATTTCTTGATAAGCTTGCATCATATCACTTTCAAACTCTTTGCCTTTTGCAAATTCACTGGTGATAGAAGCTAAAAAACCATTGGCAATACTGCCAAATCTTGTTTTTTTGTTAGGATCTGAAGCAGTGTTGTGAAATAAGTGCACAAATACCGCACAAATACTACTTTGAGCAACTTTAAAACAAACATCCTTTTTATCGTTTAACAAAAAGTCTTCATAAACAGTAATAACATTGTCACCAAATACAACTGGCTTTGCTGCTTTATCAACAAAAACAACTTCTAGTGGTTCTTTGCTAAATTCTTTTTGCTTCTTTTTTGGAAGCGAACTTAAAATATAGCCTACTGTTTTTTCATCATAAAAAGCAGCGCATTCTTTAACAATAATTTTTCTTTCATTTACGCCAACATTTTCCCAGTTCTTATAGTCTTTTAAAAAGTCAGACATATTATCCATCCCCCTTTACTATGCTGTTATTTTAACATATTTTGCTAAAAAATTCAATAATAAAGCTTTTAATTTTTATTAGAAAAATAAATTTTATAACTAGTTACCTTGTTTGCTTGAAGACTTGCATTGTTAATGATCAAATTTTGCATATCAATCTTGGATTGATCTACACCTTTAATCTTTTTAAAGCCATTTGGCAAACCAATATTAACAGTGGCATTTCTATTAGATTTTAATTTAAGCTTTAAAATACCCCTTTTTATATTAAATTCAAGGTCAGCTTTAATATGATCATCCAAAATTAAATTTGTTATATTGCCCTTACTAAATTGTTGAGGTAGGCTTCTAAACAACATTATATTATTTTTATTACTATTAATAAACATGTTTTGCACGCAAGTAAGAAGAGCCAAGTTTTTATCTATATTAAAGCTGGTCCATGGTTCGTAAACGCCAACGCCCATTCCAGTATTGTCACCACTGCTAAAGATTAAATTTGGTGTTATAAAGTTTTTAATCATTGTAGATAAAACTTCATAACTACTTTCTGCATCACCACAAGTAGCAAGGGTAACCGCCATATCACACAAGTTTGCAGAAGAGAACAATCCAAAACAATTTGAATATCTGTATTTAACAGAATTAGAAACTAAGTCTTCATAATCTCTTCTTGATTCCATAGGTTTTATGCCTATATTATATGGAAACAAATGTGGAATATAAGGTGAAAAATGATTTGTTTCAAATATATTTCCATTATATTCTTTTAAATAACCGTTTTTATCAACTTCGTTATCTGCTATTTTGCTTGCAAGATTTTGCCATTTTTCAATATCTTTTTCATCTTTATTTAAAAGCAAGCATACATGCTGAATTATTTCAAAAACATATTTTGCACATGCAAAATCACAAGTACAGTTAGATGCAACACAACACATGTCATTAACACCAATATTTGTTGGAGTATTAAATGGAGAGTATCCAAATGTTGTTTCAAAAACATTAGTATTTTTGTTAAGCCTTAAAATATCTTCATAAAACAAAGCAGTTTCTTCTATAATTTCAAAACCTTTTTCGGTCATAAAATCTATATCTTCAGTTTGCAAAAAATATTGATAAATCATACTGCATATATAACTTGCCACGTTATAATTCATAACAACACCAGGAACGCTACTTCCAGGCAATCCACTTTCTGGGGCCTCTAAAGATGGAATAAATATTCCCTTGCAGCCAAAAAGCCTTGTTGAGTTCTTCTTATAGTCATCCAAATTTTCATAAAATCTATCAAAAATAGGTCTAACTGTTTTTGCAAGATTTGCTTTATATGAAAAGTTATAAAGTCTTTGAAGCTGCATATAATTTTCTGTGGTGCTTCTATATGCCTTATAATCACCATTAAACAATCCAAAACTGTTAATTTTATCTCCAACACAAGATGCATAAATATGCTTACCAAACATATAAAGTTTTTCTATCAAAGATAGTGGAACATTGCCATCAGTTTTCATAGATAACAACGCTGTATTAATATTATCAAAATCATTACAATTTAGGTTAATATCTGTACAATTAACAAATTTGCTGTGCAAAGCAGCATGTTCTTTCAAAAATTTTTCATATGGAGTTTTTATAAGTTGATTTAAGCTCTCTTTTATAGTCTCAACTTCCTGAGATTTCATACCACTTACAAAAGTTTTTGCCATAATAAAAACTTTGTCTGCGTTTTTTACAAAAAATTTGTTTGCATTTTTTGTCATTACGCCACCATAACACAATACTTTTGCAACACAACCAAAATCAGTTCCGTCAGTATTGCGACATGTAAACACAACAAAATCTTTATCCGTTTTAGACTCTCCTACTAAGTCTATATCAAAACTTTCATAATTAGGCATTCTGTTATTTGATTTATCATGAAGTTCAATTGTAAATTCACCGTTTAAATGTTTAGGGCAATTAATTTCATAACAAATAACATCATTAACTCTAGAAACAAAAATATCTCTTGTTTGTTTTATATTCTTACATTTAAATTCTGTTCTAATTTCACCAGATTCAAGATTTAAAGCCCTAAAGTAGTCACTTACACAACCATCAACAGCACTAGTAAAAACCAAATCGCACAATGGAAGTGGATAAGCACACTCTGGCTTATAATTTTTTGCATTTAATGCATTTGTTAAAACTGTTTCTGCTTCCCTATAATTTGAGCTAGCCAAATTTTTTGCAATGTTTTTTACTTTGTCAGATACATCCGGCAAAACACCAGTTTTTCCTTGCCACCACAAATCAGTATGATTAACAACAACAACTTCCCTGCCGCTTCCCCCGTAAACCATAAGACCAACCTTACCATTACCTGTAGGAAGTCCTTGCCTCCAAATACCATCAAAGCCTTCTGCTGGAGTAACAAATTTTAAAATATTTTTAGCGTTTTTATTATAAATTCCCATAAGACAATATCTTCCTTTATACAATTATAAAAATTATAACACCTTTTATTTATCATGTAAATTTAAACAAGTCTACAAAACTTCTTATTTTTTTTATATTATTATATAGCATTAACAATCATTTTTAATTAAATACACAATAAAACAGCATTTATTGCAATGCCAATATTTTAAAACACAATCAAAACCAAACTATTATAAAATTATATTCCTTTATTATTTATCGAACATATGTTTGACAAATTAAAATATTGTGCTATAATTCCTTATACAAATAAAGGGATTGAAAATGAAACAATATTTAACTTTTGCAATTTTATTAGAATTAGTATCAAAACAATTTACCACAGCAAAATATATATCAAATAAATTTGAAATATCTATTAGAAGTGTTTATAGATATTTAAACGAATTAGAAAGTGCTGGAATACCCACCTATTCTATTCAAGGTAAAAATGGTGGAATTGGTATAGAAAAAAATTTTGTCTTAAACTCTATAGTATTATCAGATTTAGAAAAACAAACTCTAAAAGAAATCTTACAAAAAAACAACTCCTCAGCCTGCAATTTACTAATTAAAAAATTACTTTTATAATAACAAAGCATAAACAATTAATTTTTAAATCAACATCAATAAAATAAATACTTTTTTTTAGTATATTAAAATCAAAATTTTAAGCCAGTTGAAAATTGCTTTAATATTTTTAATTAATTTCAAACCACTCTTCCATAATCTTTTCCAGCTCAACAGATTTATTTTCAATTTCTTTTTGAACTTCCATTACTTTTATATAGTTGCTACAAATTTCTGGATTACATAAAGTTTCATTAAGTTTTTTTATATCATCTTCAAGTTTTTCAATTTTACCTTCCAACTTTTTACTTTTTGCTCTATTTCTAGCTTTTTCTTTATTTAAAAGATATAAATTTTTACCCCCGCTGTTTGTGTTTTCTTTGTCGTTTATTTTTAAAATCTTTTCTTCTTTGTCTGTTTTATTTATGTTTCTTCCTTGCAACAACCCTTCATATTCTTTATATGTTGTATCTTTTAAAAATCTAGAATCCCCATCCTCAAAAACAATAAGATTGTTTGCCATTTTATTAATAAAATATCTATCATGAGAAACAAAAAGTATTGTTCCTTTATAATTTATAAGAAGTTTTTCAAGAGCCTCTCTGCCTACTATATCCATGTGATTTGTTGGCTCATCCAAAATTAAAAAATTTGGATGTTTTTTTAATATTTTACATAATTCCAACCTTACTCTTTCACCACCCGAAAGATCTCTAAGATT
Source organism: Clostridia bacterium (assembly GCA_017403205.1). The sequence continues at coordinate 5,441 of JAFQOM010000176.1, forward strand.
TTTAAATACATCATCTTGTGAAAAACAAAACATGCCAAGAATATTTCTAGCATTTTGCACACCTTCTTCTGGAAATTCATTTAAAAAGTTGTCTAAAATACTTTCATCTACAATATTATTTGTTGCAGATTGTTGGTCAAAATATCCAATTTCAACATTTATCCCAAATTTAATATTGCCACCAAGAAGAGGTGTTTTTCCAACAATTGTTTTAAGCAATGTTGATTTTCCTAATCCGTTTGCACCAACAACCCCAACTCTGTCTCCTCTAAAAATTCTAAAGTTAATTTTGCTTAAAACCTTATCGTATCCAATTTCTATGTTTTGAGCAAACAAAACATCTTCTCCACTTTCAACTCTTGGCTTAATATCAAAAGAAAAAACTTTAGTGTCTGCAAATTCTGGCTTATACATCTCTCCCATTCTTTCTATTTGTTTAATCTTGCTTTGAGCCATCTTTGCTTTGGTTGCTTTATATCTAAATCTGTCAGCAACAGATTGAAGTCTATTTTTTTCCTCTGAATACTCTTTGTATTCCTTCAATTCTCTTTTATAGTTAAGATCCTTAGTTTTAACAAATTGAGAATAATTTCCAACATATCTTTTTGCTTTGTGCCTTTCAATTTCATAAACAACATTAACAAACTTGTCTAAAAAAGCCCTGTCATGAGAAACAACAACCACGGCCTTTGTATAACTAGACAAATATTCTTCTAACCATTCAATGCTAGTAATATCTAAGTGATTTGTTGGCTCATCTAAAATAAGCAAATCTGGCTTGCTTAACAAAAGTTTTATAAGTGCTATTTTGGTTCTTTGTCCACCAGAAAATTCGCACAACTTTTTTGTTTTGTCTTGTTCAAAAAATCCAAACTTTTTAATTGCTGTATTATATTCTTTAAGATAAGTATACCCACCAAGCAAATCATATTTCGTTAAAAGTTTATCATGTTTAGCAATATCCTTTTGCGTACAGCTTTGTTGCATTAAGTTTTCAAGATCACTTATTTGCTTTTTTATTTTTAAAACATCACTATAGGCTTTTAAAATCTCATTTTCAAAAGTTTCTTGATCATTTTCAAAAGCAATTTGTTTTAAATACCCAATTTGAAAGCTACCATTTTTTTGAATCTTGTTAACAGCCTTATCATCCGCATCAATATCTTGCTCGCCAGTTATAACTTTTAAAAGGGTTGTTTTTCCACAACCATTTCTACCAACAATAGCAACTTTATCTTTAGTGTTTACTTCAAAACACACATCCTTTAAAACCTCATTTTCACCAAATGAAACACTTATATTATCTAAATACAATCTCATAATCAGTTAATTATATCATTAATACTTTTATTTTTCAAACTATTGTATTTTTACTTTTTATTCAACAAAAAAATAATTTTGATTAATGTATTTTTCAGTTATCTCAAATACAACAAATCATAATTCAACAAATAAAAAAAGAGCATTTTTCAAATAAATACTCTTTTTTACAATTATTATTCTTCGTCATTTTTACCAGAAAGTTTTGCTTTAATTTTTTCTTCAAGTTCTTTTGCAAATTCTGGATTGTTTTCAATGTAGGCTTTTACATTTTCTCTGCCTTGACCAATTTTTTCATCATTATATGAAAACCACGAACCACTTTTTACAATAATACCATACTCTACAGCCAAGTCTAAAATACAACCTTCGTTTGAAACACCTTTGCCGTATATAATATCAAACTCTGCTTGTTTAAATGGAGGGGCTAATTTGTTTTTAACAACTTTGATTCTTGTTCTATTTCCAACAAAATCACTGCCATCTTTAATAGTGTCTACCTTTCTAACATCAAGTCTTATGCTTGAATAGAATTTTAAAGCCTTTCCACCTGTTGTAGTTTCAGGAGAACCAAACATAACACCAACCTTTTCACGAAGTTGGTTAATGAATATAACGCAAGATTTGCTTTTGTTTGTAATACCAGCAAGCTTTCTTAATGCTTGAGACATCAAACGTGCTTGAAGACCAATAAAGCTGTCTCCCATTTCCCCTTCAATTTCTGCCTTTGGAGTAAGAGCCGCAACAGAGTCAATAACAACAATATCAAATGCACCGCTTCTAACTAAAGTTTCACAAATTTCAAGTGCTTGTTCACCATTGTCTGGTTGAGAAACATACAACTCGTCTAAATCCACACCAAGTTTACCAGCATAAACAGGGTCTAACGCATGTTCTGCATCAATAAAAGCTGCAGTGCCACCAAGTTCTTGGGCTTTTGCAATTATATGCAAAGAAACTGTTGTTTTACCAGAACTTTCTGGTCCATAAATTTCAATAATTCTACCTCTTGGAACGCCACCAATTCCAAGTGCATTATCAAGGGCCAAACAACCAGTTGGAATAACATCAACTTGCTCCATAGGTTGTTCGCCAAGTTTCATGATAGAACCTTTTCCAAATTGTTTTTCAATTTGCAAAATAGCTTGTTCTAATGTTTTTGACTTATCAATCATATCTAGTTTTCCTTTTTTATATAATTTCAATATGTTTTAATATCTATATTATACAGTAGTTTGCAACAAATGAAAATCATTTTGTTTAATTTTTTTTGAAAGCCTAAAAAATATAGCATTTGCTGCCATAGCTATTTTTTGCTCTCTTGTGCCATATACCTTTTCGCTAAAAATATGAATACCTTCTACATTTCCTAACGCAAATATAACCTCTCCTGATTGCAAATCTCCACAATTAGCAACAACAACATCTGCACCAGACCTTTCTAACGCACCAAGTGCCATTTGATAAGCTACTTCACCCAAATCAATCTTTGGGTTTTTAAAAACTCTGCCATCTACTCCCAAAAAATTTACTTTTGAGTTATTAGTCAAAGCTATATATCCTTCTACCAAAACATCTCTGGCATTTTCTACGCTTTCGCAAAACAAGTTTGCCATTTTGCCACATGTAAAATCCTCTGCAAAAACAAGTTTTTCTCTTCTAACGCTAAGTTGGTTGTATATAAGTTCTGTTAAACTACAGTCTGTATCACTATAAATATACGGCAAAATTTTTGAATATATTGTTGAGATAAAATTGTGATAGATATTTTCCTTAACCTTTTCTGGCACACTTATCAACACTTCACCACTTAAAAGATATTCATTACATACAACATCTATATTGTGTTTATTTTTAATAAGATCTTTAAGTATAAGTTGCATTTTATTGTGCTTTAATCCATAAGTTTTAAAAACAAATGTTTTTGATGTTGTTTTTTGCAAAATAAACGGAAATACCGAAGAAAAAAACATATGGCGCAACTCTTGATCAGCTATAGGCAAAAAGAAAAGAGATTTGCCTTCCCTTTCCATCAAAAACCCTTGAAAAATACCAAGTGGATTTTTTATACATCTAGCCATTTCTGGTATTTGCATATAGCTAGTGTCTTCTTTTTTTAGCGAAATATTTTGATTTTTAACATATTCTTCAATATTTTTTTTTGCATAAGAACTATTAACAAGTTTTGTTGAAAACTCATCGCATATAATTTTTTTGCATAAACAACTTTTTTCAACTTCTGTATCTGAAACAAAAAAAATAAAGTCGACCATTTGCTTTGCGTATGCCAATGCACCTTTAATTATAGCACTATCCATTTTCAGCGTTTGATTAAACAAAACATCAAATCCGTTTTTATAAAGCTGAGAAGATATAAGTTTTAAACTATTGTTTTTTTCACTAGATATTATTTCGCTATTCGATACTGTTATAATTCCAACCTTCATAATACCCATCCACAAAACTATTTTAACACAAAATTAGTTACCAAAATTTTCTTCATGATCGTATTCAAGCATTTTTTCTTCATTGCTTACATCAGGATTAACATCCTCATTTTTGCTCTCTTTTTCATCTACAAAAACAGCTTTGTTTTTAACAACGTAATGAACACCTGACATAACTGTAGAAAACACAGTGGCAATCATACTAACCCAACAAACAACTTCTAAAGCAGTCATTGCCCATCCTGGCAAAACAGCAACATCTACAAAATAACTAAGCAACATGTATGCTGTAAGTGAAACGTATTGGAAATTTGCCTTTACCTTGCCCCACATATCAGCAGCAATAATAACGTTTTTAGACGCTGCAAGTTGTCTTAATGCGCTTACCATAAGCTCCCTTGCAATAATAATAATTGCAAAAATTGCACCATATGGACTTGGAATAGTAGCATCACAAATAACCAAAATCAATGCAGACAAAACCAATAATTTATCTGCAATTGTATCCATAAATTTACCTATAGTTGTTACTAAATTAAACTTTCTTGCGTAATATCCATCAAAAAAGTCCGTTAAACATGCAATAACAAAAATTATTGCTGCTAGCAATTTACCACAAGCCAAAAAAGGTTGTGATAAATAAAAGAAAATAACAACAGGTATCAATAAAATTCTAGATAATGTAATTCTATTTGGTAAATTCATAATCTAACCTCCCCTATAAAACAATCTTCTTTAAAATCAACAATTTTTACATCTATAAAAGAGCCTACTGTTAAAGCTTTTTCCGATTTAAACCAAACTTCAAAGTCAATTTCTGGAGCACTGAAGTAAGGCCTTCCTATAAAAAATTTATACTTTGAATTATAACTATCACACAAAACTTTAAGTGTTTTACCTATAAGTTTTTTATTTTGTTTTTGTGCTATTTTGTGTTGAATTTTTTGAACAATTTCAAGCCTTCTATCTTTTTCTAATTCATCAACTTGATTTTCATAATCATATGAAGTTGTGCCGCTTTCTCTAGAATATTTAAAAAATCCAACATTGTCTAATTTATATTTCTTTAAAAACACACACAACTCTTTAAAATCCTTTTTAGTCTCACCAGGAAAACCAACCATAAAAGTTGTTCGTATTTTTATGTCTTTAATTTGTTTTCTAAGTGTTTTAATTAAACAAACAATTTGTTTTTTGCCCCCTCTTCTTTTCATAAGTTTAAGAACATTATTCGACACATGTTGCAAAGGAACATCTATATACTTTACAACTTTAGGATTTTCTTTTATCTCGTTAATTAATGCATCATCAATTTTTTCTGGGTAACAATACAAAAGTCTAAGCCAACTAACATTTTTTATTTTTGCAAGCTGTTGCAACAATTCTACCAAATTTGTTTTTATATCACACCCGTATCTTGTTAAATCTTGGGCTACCAATATAAGTTCTTTTGAACCTCTATCACTTAAAATTTGAGCTTCGTTAATAACTTCTTGCAAAGGCTGAGATTTGTAAAAACCTCTTATAAAAGGAATTTTGCAATAAGCACATCTATTGTTGCAGCCATCTGCAACTTTTAAATATGAATAATGCCTTGGTGTTGTTGTTACTCTACCTTTAACTTCTTTGTCGGGCTTTAAAGCTTCTATTTCATACAACTTAAAAATGTGTTTATCTATTTTATCATAATCTTGTGGAACAAAAATAGCATCAACGCTTTTAAATTGTTTTAACACTTCTTCTTTTAACAGAAGAGGTAAACAACCGCAAACAATAAGTTTTTCTAAATTTCCCTTTGTTTTAAATTTTGCCATTTGATTTATAACGCTTTTTGCCTCATCTCTTGCAATTTTTAAAAATGCGCATGTATTAATAATTATTATATTTGCTTGACTACTGTCACCCACAAATTCAAAACAACTGTATGAAGACAAAACAGTCACAATATTTTCTGTATCTACTCTATTTTTGTCACAACCTAAAGACACAAAACCCACTTTTTTAAAAAAAGTAGGTTTTTGCATTTTTTTATTATTAAGATTTTCTTTTTTTATCTTTTGCATTTGGTGTCCTTTATCTTAAATTTAAAATCAATAATTTAAATGTTTTTTTAATTACTAGTTGTTTCCATAAATGTTGTTATAATCATCCATAGTGATATAAACGTTTCTTGGTTTACTTCCGTCTGAAGAAGAAATAAACTTAGCACATTCCATTTGGTCAATAATACGTGCAGCACGTGAAAAGCCAATAGAAAATCTACGTTGCAACATGCTAATAGAAGCTTGATTATTTTCTATAACAAGTTTTAATGCGTCTGGCATTAAGCTGTCAAATTCTTCGCCACCACTTGCACCAACACTTGCGCCACCAACAGGGCCACTTTCGGCATTAATAAATTTTTCTATCATAGGATCATAAACACTTGGGTTGTTTTCTTTAACAAAATCAACAACACGCTTAACTTCCGGAGTATCAACAAATGCACCTTGTACCCTTATAGGTTCACTACCACTTGGTGCATAAAGCATATCACCTCGACCCAAAAGCTTCTCTGCTCCAGCTTGATCCAAAATTGTTTTAGAATCAACAAAACTTGATACCGCGAACGCAATTCTGCTTGGCAAGTTAATTTTAATGCTACCTGTAATAATGTCTACAGATGGTCTTTGCGTTGCCAAAATCAAGTGGATACCTGCGGCTCTTGCTTTTTGTGTAAGTCTAATGATTTTTTCTTCAAGCTCTTTTTTATTTGTTGTTACAACCAAATCAGCAAGCTCGTCAACAACCAAAACTATATAAGGCAGTTTTGGCACACGACGTTCAACAACCTCTGGCTGAGAATTATACTCTTTAATATTTTTAACATATGTCTCTTGAAACAACATATAGCGTCTTTCCATTTCATTAATAAGCCAGTCAAATGCATTAAGAGCTTTTTTAGCTTCTGTAATAGCCTTAGGCATTAACAAGTGTGGAAGACCATTAAATATGGCAAACTCTACCCTCTTTGGATCAACAAGCAACAATCTTAAATCTTCAGGGCTTGTTCTATAAATAAAACTTAACAACAAACTGTTTAAGCACACACTCTTACCACTTCCCGTAGATCCTGCCACCAACAAGTGTGGCATAGAGGCCATATCACAGCAATAAATTCCACCATCAACGTCTTTGCCAAGTGCAAATGGAATTGGTTTTTTAGTATTTTGAAATTCCTCACTAGCAATAATATCTTTAAGACCAACTGTATCTACTTTGTTGTTTGGAATTTCTATACCAACCGCACTCTTACCTTTAATAGGTGTTTCAATTCTAATTTCGCCAGGTGCAGCTAAAGCAAGAGCAATATCTGATGCATGTTGATGAATTTTTCTAACAGGAATGCCCACCGGCATGTGAAGTTCATATCTAGTAACAGCACTGCCTCGTCTTACAGCTTCTACTTTGGCTGGAATTTTAAACTCATCTAAAACCTTTTCCAAAATAGAAATATTTCTTTCGTGGTTTGTGGCATGATCTTCTTCGTTAACATAAGTTTGAAGCATGTCAATTGAAGGTCTAATATATCTATGGTTATATTCAAATTTTGGTCCCGCTGGAGTAGATGTTATTTGACCATTAGCCTCTGCAGTTGCAAAGTTATTCTTCATGCTCTTTGGTAAATTATAGGTATTACCCAAAGATGTAGAAACATCTCCTTCACTTAATTTTGATGTTTTAAAAGGAACGTCATCCACTTTACTTACAAAAGCTTGACTAGAAGTGTTTTCTGTTTTAACCTCTTCAATCTTGTCTTGACTTAAACTAAAATTGTTTGGATTTAGTGGACTAGGCTTATAACTTTGTAGTGGTTTTATAAAATCACTTAAACCGTCTATATCACCTACCGAACTAGATATATCTTCAAGTTCTGCCTCTAAATTATTGTTTTGAATATTTACAGACGAAATAATATTGTTTTGTTCTTCTTTAACAAATGGATTATTGTTGTTAAAATTTGAAACATTATTTGCAATATTTTGAATTCTTTTATCAGGCTCAATTCCAAAATTATTGTCAAAGTTTTGTGTTTTAACAGGTTCTTTTGGTGCAACGTTTAATGTTTGGTTAACATTTAAATCTCTTCTAAAAGGTTGAGAGTTTCGTTCATTATACAAACGCATTTTTTCTTTATAATCTTCATAGTCTTCAGCATTAATAATAGGATTTGTATTATCAGTGTTAATTTGATAAAGGGTGTTTAAATACTCTTTATTTTTTTCATATAAAGGGTTAACCTTTTTCGCAGGCTTGTTTTCACCATTATCATAAACATATTTTTGAGGTCTATCATCACGAGAAATACTTCTGTTCTGCCAAGAATCACTTTGATTATTAACACCTATATTACCAAACAATTTGTTTGATGTGGATTGCTCTTGTTGATTGTCATCCATATCATCTTCATTTTGTTTTTTAATCAAACCAAGTTTTTCTTTTGCAATCAAAACTTCTTTATCTTCATCATCTTTTATAAATATATCATCTTCAGCTTGAGTTTCTTCTTCATATTCTTCAACCTCTTCAGCAGGTTCAAAAATTTGAGAATCATCTTCATTTTCTTCTTCTTGCAACGCACTAGAAATTGTTTCAAAATTTTGATATCTAGCTTGGTTTACTTCTGCCTTTTTAACTTTATTTTGCTTTACAGCATCCAAATAGCTTAAAACAAAATATAACGAAATAATAAAAGCAATTGAATATATAACAATTCCCGCCACATTGTGTAACAAATGCGTAACAGGATAAGTAAAAATGCCTATTAATGCGCCACCTGGCGTATATAAAGAGTAAAAACAACTAGAAAGATATTCTCCGTATGTTAAGCCTGAAGAAAAAGGTGTAAATATTATGTGCAAAACACAAATAAAAAAAACTAAACAAAGCAATAAATAAATAACGTATTTTACAGAATATATAAACTTTCTTCCTGATAAAATTGCACAACAAAAAAGCATTGTAAACAATAAAATTGGATATAACATAACACCAAAACAACCCAATAACAATGTTTTAACTGGGTATACAAATTCAAATGTAGATAAAATTAGCAAAACAACAGATAAGCACAAAACTACAGCACTTACCTGTTTTTTTATATTTTGATTTTTCACTTGTTTATTTTCTTGACTCAAAGATTTATACCTCTTTAATAATCCAACTTCTAGAATAAAATTATATCATATTTAGCCTAATTTTAGCAAAGCAATTAATCAAATATTTTAAACAACTCTTCGTTTGGATTGTTGCTAACAACGCAGCCACACATGTTTGAATAATTAAATACTTTCTTTGCAACTTCATTAATATCATCAAGGGTTACACTGTCAACCTTATTAAGCCTTTCTTCAATACTAATAATCTTATTATAAGTTCTTAAATTAGAAGCATTTGTTTTTGCAATATCGCTGCCCATCTCTCCAGAAGATAACAACAAGCTTTTGCAAAAGGTTTTAGCTCTATCTAACTCTTCTTGCTTAAAACCGTCTTTAACAAGCAAATCAATCTGTTCTTTAATAAATTCTAATGCTTTTTTTTCATTTTTTTTATTTGTGCCCAAACTAACAACAAAGTTGCCGCCTAGAGCATACATTTCTGGCATGCAAGAAATACTATATACAAGGCCGTGCTCTTCCCTTATTTTTTGAAATAATCTTGAACCCATTCCGCCACCAAATATAAAACCACACAAGGTGTGGGCCATCCTACTTTCACTATAAATATTATCACATGGAAAACCAAACACAATATGTGTTTGAGCAACATCCTTTTTTATAAAGCTAAACTTTTTATCAGGAATAACAACCGTACCTTTGCCTATTTCATCAACTTCACTTTTTGATTTAAATTTATTTGAAAAATATTTTTGAGTTAATTTTTTTACTTGGTCTACTGTAAAGTCACCCACTACAGAAACTACAATATTTTTTGCAACATATCTTTTTGAAATATAATCCAAAATATCTTCTCTAGTAATATTTGCCAAACTTTCTTTTGTACCCAAAATAGTTCTTTGCATTGGGCTTCCCACATAAAAATTTTTGCAAAATTCTTCATAGCAAACACTTTCTGGATCATCTTGATACATATCTATTTCTTCAAATATAACTTGTCTTTCTCTTTCAATATCTTCTTTATCATATTTAGAGTTAAAAACCAAATCTGATAAAATTTCAAAACAATTCTCGATTTGTTCTGGCAAAACAGTTGCAAAAAAACATGTTGCATACTTGCTTGTAAATGCATTTGCATTTGCACCAATCTCTTCAAGTTGTGTGCTAATTTGTTTTGCTGTTCTTTTTTCAGTCCCCTTAAAATTAAGATGTTCTATAAAATGTGATATACCATTGTTTGATTCATCTTCATTTATACTGCCAGCTTTAACACTAACAAATACAGTGGCAGGTCTATTTTTTTCCACCTTTTTAAAAACAAGTCTCATACCATTTTCAAAAACCTTTACATGTGGTTGCATAATAACATCTCCTATACATTGGCATCATTTTTATTTTATTTGCCACTAATTTTTATATTTAACGCAATTTTTTAATCTTTTATATGTTAAATAAATTATTATATGTTATATTATACCAATTTTTTTAGTTTTCAAAAATGATTTAATCAAATTTTTTAAATTAAAAATTCATAATCAAACAAAATATTAAAATTATGTTTTTATTATACATGTTTTAACAATTTTTAACTTGTTTTTATTATACTAACCCCTCGATACAATTACTCACCGTTGTTAAGTTAAAGCCTTGATTTTTTAAATTTTTAATAATATCACCTAAAGCTAATGCTGTGTGCTTTGTTGGGTGCATTAAAATTAAAAATCCATTTTGTATGTCTTGTGTTGCCCTATTAAAAACTAGTTTACTGTCTTTATCTCTCCAATCAATTGTGTCTTTTGACCACATAATAGTTTTATGCCCTAAACTTTCTGCCTCACTTACAACCCTGCTATTTACACTTCCAGATGG
>JAFQOM010000177.1 GCA_017403205.1 Clostridia bacterium
ATAAAAAGTCACAAAAGTTTTATTATGTAAATAAGCAAGATTTAGATAATTTTGATTTAAGTCTTGCTGAATGTTTGTTGTCTGTAAAAAATAAAATCATGCAGTTGCCATCTCATAGCATAAAAAAGGTGAAAAGTGCAGTACATGAATTTTTGGTATCGCTAAAATTTTCACCAAAAAATAGTGGGTTTACTTACTTTGTTGATGCTATCACCATTACTTTTTTCAATTATCCGGTGCGAGTTAATATTATGGATATGTATGAAGAAATTGGTAAGACTTATGGAAGAAGATTATGTGCTGTTGAAAAGGCTATGAGAACAGCGCTTGCAAATGCGATAATTGCTGTGAGAAGATTACCAGATGTTCCAGAGAATAGATTTGTTAAAGATTTTGTAAAACATGATTTGACAAACTCTTTGCTTATTAATATGATTGTTGGTAAATTACTTGTTGATGGAGAGTTTGGAGAAGAGTTTTATTCTAGGGTGTAATTAGTAAAATTAAATGGCTGTTTGTCATATAATAAGATATGGCAAACAGTTTTTTTATTAAAGATAAAATTAGCGAACATTTTAAGAAAAACACAATCAATTATGTATTGTCTTTTTTAAGTATAGTTGTTGGTGTTGCTATTGGTGTGTTTCTTATTTTTAACAACTCTAAATATACTTCTTTGCTTACCGCAGCAGATAAAAACATGTTTGATATAATAAATGGAACAATTAGTTGTGCAGAAATTTTTTCTACTAGTTTTTTAGATATAATGCTTTGTTTATTGATAATTTTTGTTTTTAGTTTAAATATTTATTCTTCGTTTTTGAATTATATTTTTATATGTTATCAAACAGTATTGTTTGTTTTATCTTCTGCTGCAATAATAACTCTATATGGTTTTACTGGTGTTGTTAATGTGATATTCTTTGTAATTCCTATAAATATCCTTAACTTATTAATAGTTACTATTTTTAGTGTTTGTGGGATAGAAAGAGCAAGGCAAAAAAAGGTTTTTGGATTAGGCTTCTTAGAGAGTTTTAGAGAAGATGGTTATTTTGTGAAACTTATAATTTGTGTATTGTTATCGCTTGCTGTTTGTATATTGCATAGTTTTATAATACCAACGATAATAAAAAGTTTTGTTGTAATAAATTATTAAAAAAGTGCATAATTTGGCGAAAAATGGTGAAAAATATATGTAATATCATTAAAAACGAGGTTTTAAACATGAAAAAAAATTTTTTATCGATTTTCGTATTGTTGATTTGTGCATTGTTTACAATTGCTCCTTATAGTGTAAAAAGTATTGCGAAGGCAGATGATAATGAAATATTAATAACAAGCAGAAGTGCTCTTTTGTATGATGCTAAAAGTGGCGAGGTTGTTTATGAAAAAGACAGCGACAAAAGACTTCCCATAGCAAGTATGACCAAACTGGCATCGCTTGCAATTATATTTGAAGAAATGGAAAAGGGGGCTTTTTCGGAAGAAACACTTGTTAGGGTTAGTCAGTATGCTGCTGACACAGAAGGGTCGTCTGCCTTTTTAGATGAAGGAAGTGAGTATAAAGTGGGTGACTTAATTATGTCCATAATTATAGCATCAGCAAATGACGGCACTGTTGCTATGGCTGAAAAAGTTGCGGGAAGTGAAGATTTGTTTGTAAAGAAAATGAATAAGAAGGCTGAGGAATTAGGATTGCAAAATACTAATTTTATAAACTCGACTGGACTACCTGCCATTGATCATTACTCATCAGCGAGAGATGTGGCTAAAATTTATGCGGAAATTTGTGATAATAAAATTTATAAAAAATACAGCAAGGTTTGGTTAACTGAACTTGTGCACCCATCAGGAAGAAAAACAGACTTAGTAAATACCAATAAATTGATTAGAAGTTTTGAGGGGTGTGATAGTGGTAAAACTGGTTTTACTAATGATGCAGGATATTGTTTAACAGCATCTGCAACGAGGGGTGGTATGAGATTAATTGGTGTTGTTGTGGGGGCAGAGGATAGTAAGACTAGATTTGATGAGGTTTCAAGATTATTTAACTATGGATTTAATAATTATGAAAACAAACAAATCTTTACTATGTATGATAAAATGCAAGAAGTTAAAGTTGTTGGGGGTAAAATTAGTGAAGTTGAAGTCTATCCTGAAAATGATTTTGTAAAGTTCTTAAAAAAGGGTGAAGAGTTTGAATATAAATTAGAGATTAGGGTAGACGACATAAAGGCGCCAAAGAGGGCTGGTGATAGAGTGGGTAAACTTTATGTTTTAGATAACAACAATATTGTGATACATGAAGATTATTTGATTGTAAATCAAGATGTCTTAGAAATTAAAGTATGTGACATCTTAAAAAAGATATATAAAAGTTTTAATTAATTTATAAGGCGACAATATTATTATAATGATTGTCGCCCTTTTGTTTGACAATAAACTATAAATGAAGTTATAATATTATAGTTAAAAGGGGTAAAGTATGATAATTTCATTGCTTGGATTAATGGATACGCCTTTGACAATGCTGGCGGTATTAATAGCGTTTATGTCTGCGCTATTTATTTGTATGCCTGCGCATGAATTTGCTCATGCTCATGCTGCGTATAAAGAAGGGGATTTGACAGCAAAAACTCTTGGGCGATACACTCTTGCACCCTTTGCACACATTGATTTTAAAGGATTTTTACTTCTATTGTTTTTTGGAATAGGTTTCGCAAAGCCTGTTCCGATTGATAAAAGGAATTTTAAAAGAGGTTGGAAAAGCGAGGTTCGAGTTTCTGTTGCTGGTGTTTTAACAAACCTTGTGATTGGTATTGTTGGGTGTTTGATTTATAGTGTGGTTGTGAATTTTTGTCCTGAACTTTTTGTTAACTATG
>JAFQOM010000178.1 GCA_017403205.1 Clostridia bacterium
AAATTGCAATTACTATTGTATGTGTTTTGGTGGCAGACCTTGTCACCAAACATTTTTTATTTTCTGTGGAATATTTTAACCTTATTCCAGGTGTGATTTCTATTGCAAGTAATGGTGGTAACACTGGTGCGGCATGGGGAATGTTTAGCGGCAAAACTTTAATGCTTGTTATAGTTAGTGTTATTATGATAATCGCCTTGTTTTTATTTAATTACTTTATTAAAAAGAAGAACACTTTTTATTGCCTAAGTTTTGGTTTTATTATAGGTGGAGCATTAGGTAATTTGGTAGATAGAGTTGCTCTACAATATGTTAGAGATTTTATTTTTCTAGATTTTTGGCCTTCTTTTCCTATTTTTAACATGGCAGATTCGTTTTTATGTGTTGGTGCGGTTATGATGGCTATATTTATACTTTTCATGACGGGAGAAAAAAATGAAAAATAAGTTTGTTTGTGATGAAAACAATGTTCGTATAGATGTATTTTTAACCAACAAAACTAATTTTACACGTTCTTTTATTAAAACATTAAACGAAGAAAATCGTATTTTTGTAAACTCAAAAAACCAGAAAGCGGGTTATAAATTAAGCGTTGGCGATATTGTAGAGGTTGAGGAAAAAGAAGTTGAACAAATTTCTGCTATGCCTGAAAATATTCCACTTAATATCGTGTACGAAGATGACGATTTACTAGTAATAAACAAACAGGTTGGTTTAGTGGTTCATCCTTGCAACACAACTAAAAGTCACACTCTTGTTAATGCTTTGATGTATCATATTAAAAATTTAAGTACAATTAATGGTGTTCTTCGTCCTGGCATTGTGCATAGGTTAGATAAAGATACTGGTGGATTAATTATTGTTGCCAAGAACGATAATGCGCATAAAAAGTTAAGTGAACAACTTAAAGATAAAACATTGAATAGAGAGTACAAGGCACTTATAAAGGGCAGATTAAAAGAAGATTTTGTTGTTGAAGGTTTTTTGGGTAGAAATCCTAAAAACAGAGAACAGCGTACAATGGTTAGCGAAATAAATGGTAAGTATAGTAAAACTATTTTCAGCATAGATAAGGTGTACGATCATTTTACACTTTTAAACTGCAAACTAACAACAGGTAGAACACATCAAATACGCGCACATCTAAAACATATAAATCACCCTATTGTAGGAGATTCTCTATATGGGGGAACAGAAAAAACAATAAAAACTCAAGGGCAACTGCTGTTTGCATATAAAATTCAGTTTATTCACCCAACAACCAACAAACTTATGCAATTTGAAGTGGATTTGCCAGATTATTTCATTAAAATTTTAAATAATCTGTAATAAAAATATTGTAAATTATTGCAAATAAGTTGTAAAATGTTTTGGGTTTTGATATAATACTATTAATATATAAATAAAAGGAGAACTTATTTTGAAAGGTAAACAATTTGTAAATTTACTTGCTTATATATCTATTGCTTTAATTGCGGTTGCTTTATTAGTTGGTAAAATTTTGGGTTGGTTAATTAGCCCTAACGTTGTTAGTGTTCTTAACCTAATTGCTCAAATTATTGCTTATACAATCACTGCAGTTTACGCATTTATGTTTGCAAAAAGCCAACG
>JAFQOM010000179.1 GCA_017403205.1 Clostridia bacterium
AGCTTGGTGACTTGCTTTTCTCCGCAGTAAACGTTGCACGCTTTTGTGATTGCGATGCAGAGACTGCTCTGGACAAAGCTACAAAGAAATTTATGGCTCGTTATACAATAACGGAACGACTTGCTCGTGAAAAGGGTATTGACATGAAGATATCCTCTATTGAGGTTCTCGATGAATTATGGGACGAAGCCAAAAAGGAATTGAGAAATAAATAAGTCCACTAAAAATCGGTAACGATTTGGAAAATAAAAAAATCTATTTTGGCGGAAATTTAAATGAACAAAACAGATCGTGTTAATGCAGTTGCAGTGGCAGGTTTCACAAAGAAGGATGCTGACAAGGCAGTAGCAGCAGTTTTCGGCGCTATCGAAGATGCACTCGTAAAGGGTGACAAGGTTCAGCTTATCGGCTTCGGTACATTCGAAGTACGTGAAAGAGCAGCTAAGGAAGGCCGCAACCCCAGAACAGGCGAAACACTTAAAATCGCTGCTTCTAAGGTTCCCGCTTTCAAGGCAGGCGCAGCTCTTAAGAACGCTGTTAAATAATTAATTTTGCGCAGAACACTCCCGACCAAATGGTCGGGAGTGTGTCATTTTTTTACCCGCTCGCAGTATCCTTATACAGCTTCGGGATAAAGAAAATGCCATCTGCATCAAAATTAACACAAACATAAAACCTTGTATTAATAAATCGTTAAACATTAACGTAATAGAAATAATAGGCAACAAAACTGGTTTTGGATCTTCATGACAAAAAATTAGAGTTAAAATAAAGAAAAAAGCCAAAAATCCTATAGAAACAAATCCAATGTTAAGAGACCAAAATAAAGAAATAATAATAGAAACTAGCGCCATATAATATGGTGAATTTAAAAATTTTTTAATTTTTACTGCAAAATTTGAAGAAAAAAAATTTCCACTATTTTGCGTTCTAACCTGGCTGTTAAAAATCA
Source organism: Clostridia bacterium (assembly GCA_017403205.1). Next base: position 953 of record JAFQOM010000179.1, read on the forward strand.
TATAAAATTTTCCTTTATTATTATGCTAAAAACATTCTTCAAATTTAAAATCATATTTTGTAAAGTTGAAAAAGATTAAATATTTTCTATTTGCCAATCAATAGGCTGCAAATTGTTTTTTAATAAAAATTCGTTACATTTTTTAAAGTGCCCGCATCCAAAAAAGCCATTATATGCAGAAAGTGGACTTGGATGAGCGCATGTTAAAACATAGTGATTAGACAAGTTTATATCTTTAACAATACTTTTTGCACCATTTCCCCACAATAAAAATACAACTGGGGTTTGTTTTTGTGCTATTTTTTGTATAACTGTGTGGGTAAATTGCTCCCACCCCTTATTTTTGTGGCTAAAACTTTTGCCCTTTTCAACAGTTAAAACGCTGTTTAATAGTAACACTCCTTGACGTGCCCATTTTGTTAAGTTTCCGTGATTTGGTATGTAACAACCCAATTCATCTTGAAGTTCTTTATATATATTTTTTAAGCTTGGTGGAGGCTCTACCCTTTCAACCGAAAAACAAAGCCCGTGAGCTTGTCCTTCATTAATATATGGATCTTGACCAATAATAACAACTTTCACATCATTATATTTTGTTTGATTTAATGCATTAAAAACATTTTTATCTTGTGGATAAATTATTTTTGAATTGTATTCATTTTTTAAAAATTGTTGCAATGATTTAAAATATTCTTTATCAAATTCTTCTTTTAAAAGCTCATACCAATTTTTTGTTATATAAAACATCGTTTATTTTTCCTAAAACTTGAAAAAATCATAAAACAATAAAAAGTTTAAGCATTTTTTCAGCTGCTATTCTTAAATTATTTATTTTTTTTGTGCAGCGCGATAAAGCTTAATGATTTCAAAAGCTTTTGTTGCTGCAATTGCACCATCGCTACACGCTGTAACAATTTGGCGAAGTGGTGTTTGTCTAATATCGCCAATTGCAAATACACCCTCAAAATTAGTGCGCATGCAGTCATCTGTTAAGATATATCCGTTTTCACTTAATTTTAAGTCACCGGCAACCATTTCTGTGTCTGGACCTCTGCCAATGCACACAAAAAGCCCATCTAGATCTATTTTTGTTTTTTCTCCACTAACTTTGTTAGAAACCTCAATACCTGTTAAATTTGTTTCTCCAAATAACTCTGTAACTGTAGAGTTTAAAACAAGTTCAATATTTTCCTTTTCTTTTATTTGTTTTACTAATATTTCTTCGCCCCTAAATTCATCACGTCTATGAATTAAATAAACTTTCTTTGCTTGATTTGACAAATAAAAGCAATCTTCAAGTGCAGTATTTCCACCACCAACAATTGCCACAACTTTATCTTTAAATAAAACGCCATCACAAGTTGCGCAATAACTAATACCCTTGCCAACATATTTCCTTTCTGTTGGTAGACCCAACTTTCTTATACTTGCACCAAATCCCAAAATTAAAACTTTTGCCTTAACTGTTTGCTTATAGCATTCTACAAGCTTTTCTTCACCCTCTGGCACAACTTTTGTTACTTCATCCCAAACAAAATCAATATTAAGACTTTGAGCATGTTCAAACATTTTTTGAGATAGTTCTGCCCCACTAATTTTTGTAAAACCAGGATAGTTTGCAACTTCATATGTTGTAGCTACAGCACCGCCAACAGCACCCTTTTCAATAATAACAACATCTAAGCCAGCTCTTTTAGCATAAATACCTGCTGTAAGTCCTCCAGGGCCTGCACCAAGAATTGCAACATCATAAACCTTTTCCACTTGAAAAATCTCCTTGTTTTTAATAATTATTCCTTTTTATTATAAAATTTTTTTGTGCAATTTGACAAGTAAAAAATCAAATCAATTAAAATTTTATAAAGCGTTTTTAAAATTTTATTAAATAAGATCTAATTAATAGCTTGTTAATATTAACACAAATTATTAAATAACCTAACACACAAATTTTTTATATACATAAAGACATAAAAAAACTTGTATAGGTATAAAACCCATACAAGTTTTGATTGATAACAACAGATTATCTCTTTGAGAATTGTGGAGCCTTTCTTGCTTTTTTGAGACCATATTTTTTTCTTTCTTTCATTCTTGAGTCTCTTGACAAGAAACCTGCTTTTTTAAGTTCTGGTTTAAATGTTTCGCTTTCTTTAACAAGAGCTTTAGCAATAGCTTGTCTAATAGCACCTGTTTGACCTGTGTATCCACCGCCATAAACATTAGCAATAACATCATATTTCTTTTCGTTTTCTGTTAAAACGAGTGGTTGACGAACTACAAGTTTTAAAGTTTCTAACATAAAGTAATCGTCAATATCTCTTTTATTAATAGTGATTTTACCTGTGCCCCCAGCAACAAGTCTTACACGAGCAACAGCATCTTTTCTTCTACCAGTTGCGATGTATTGATTTGCAACGCCTTTTTTAGCTTTTTTTGTAGGTGCTTTTTTAGCAGGAGCAGCTGCTTTTTTAACTACTTTCTTTTCTTCTGTTTTAACTTCTTCTGCCATATTAGTTTCTTGCTCCTTTTACTGCGATAAGTTCTGGTTTTTGTGCTTCATGATTGTGATTTGCATCTTTATATACACGAAGTTTTTTAATCATCTTCTTTCCAAGAGAATTTTTTGGAAGCATTCCCTTAACTGCATTTGTTACTACAAAGTCAGATTTTGTTCTCATAAGTTCGTCATAACCAACTTCTTTAAGTCCGCCAACGAATCCTGTGTGATGATAATGTTTTTTGTCGTGCAATTTGTTGCCTGTTAAAACAACTTTGTCACTGTTAATAACTATAACGTGGTCACCTGTATCAACGTGTGGAGTATATTCTGGTTTGTTTTTTCCTCTTAAAATTGAAGCAACTTGGCTTGCAAGCCTGCCAAGAGGCATGTTTGTTGCATCAACGATATACCATTTGCTTTCCACAGTTTGAGGTTTTGCCATAAAAGTTTTCATAAAAAAAATCTCCTCTAAACTAAAAAAAATGTGTTTGCATCTTGTAAACTTATAGGGGCTAATCTACAAATCTAATTTTGCTAAACACAATAATATTATATATTGTAATTTTTGTCAAGACTTTTTTAATCATTTTGTCCTGATTTAAAGCAGTATATCAACATGTTAAAAACCTTGAAAAACAATTTTTAATATTCTACTTTCTTTAAATATAATCCTCCAGGATTAACCGTTTTGCCAGCAAGCTGTCTGTTTGTTGTAGATAAAAGCACTTCTATATCTTTTAAAGTTAGCTTACCTCTGCCCAAGTCTATTAGCGTGCCAACCATGATTCTAACCATGTTATATAAAAAACCATTGCCACAAACTTCAAAAATAATGTTGGCATCATTTTTTATAATATTTGCATCATAAATTGTTCTTATGGTTGTTTTTGTTGTTGCATTGCTTGCTACAAAAGAGGAAAAGTCGTGAGTGCCTTCAAACAATTTTGCACCTTGTTGCATAAGTTCTAAATCTAGTTCATATTCACATTTTAACTTTCTGTTTACATCAAAAACACTCATATCTTTACCGTTAAAAATTTGATAAACATATGTTTTTTTCTTTGCACTTTTTCTGGCATTAAAGTTTTTGTCTACTTCAAAACTATCAACAATTCTTATATCAAATGGCAAAATGTTATTCAAAACAGTTTTAAAACGCTTTGCAGGCAACTGAGAGGAAGTAAAAAAATTAACAACTTGCCCTAATGCGTGCACACCTGCGTCTGTTCTACCACTTGGATAAGTTTTGCATTGTTCTTGAGTTGCCTGAAATATACAGTTTTCTAAAATTTCTTGAATAGATAACCCATTTTTTTGGCGTTGAAAGCCGCAATAATCTGTGCCAATATATTCTAATATTAAACAAACATTTTTCATAAGCTAATTATAAATGTTAAACACTTAAAATGCAATTATCTTTTTTAAAATATTGGCAAAATTTTTAACAAAATTTTATCTTGCAAATTGACAATAAATAAATAGTAATCTATACTAAAAATGTATTTTAATTTTATAGGAGTTTTAAATATGAAAATTACTGTTGACGGCAATACAGCTACTGCTAAAATTGCCTATGCTTTTTCTGAAATAGCATCTATTTATCCAATAACACCATCTTCCCCAATGGCAGAAAGTGCTGATGAGTGGCAAGCTAAAGGTGTTAAAAACTTGTTTGGCTCACCTGTAAAAGTTACACAACTTCAGTCTGAAGCTGGTGTTGCAGGTGCTGTACACGGCAGTTTAACTGCAGGTGCACTTACAACAACATTTACAGCAAGTCAAGGCTTGTTGCTTATGATACCAAACATGTATAAAATTGCTGGCGAGCTTTTGCCTTGTGTATTTCATGTTTCTGCAAGAGCTTTATCAACCCATGCACTATCAATTTTTGGCGATCATGCTGACGTTATGGCATGCCGTCAAACAGGTTTTGCAATGCTAGCTGCAAACACTGTTCAAGAGTGCCACGATATGGCAGCGGTTGCTCACATTGCAACACTTAAAAGTTCTGTGCCATTTTTACACTTCTTTGATGGTTTTAGAACTTCTCACGAAATTCAAAAAATAGATGAAATAGATCAAAAAGATCTTTTAAAACTTTTGCCTAAAAAAGAAATAGCAGAATTTAAAAAACGCGCTTTGTCAAGTTCTCACCCACATCAACAAGGCACAGCTCAAAACCCTGATATATACTTTCAAAATAGAGAGGGTTGCAACAAATATTATAACAATGTTGAAGGTGCTGTTGTTGAAACTATGCGTGAACTTGAAAAAGTTACAGGCAGACACTATAACTTATTTGATTATTATGGCGACCAAAATGCAACAGAAGTTGTAGTTTTGATGGGTAGCGGCACTCAAACTGCAATTGAAACAGTAAAATATTTAAACAAAACTGGTAAAAAATATGGTGTACTAAATGTAAGGCTATATAGACCTTTTGTATCAAACGCATTTAGCTTGGCTCTTCCAAAAACAGTTAAAAGAATTGCTGTTTTAGATAGAACAAAAGAAAGCGGTGCCGGTGGCGAACCTTTATATAAAGATATTATCACTGCCCTTGCAGAACAAAATAGAAGTGAAATTAAAGTTGTTGGCGGAAGATATGGCCTTGGCGGTAAAGAATTTACACCTGCAATGGTAAAAGCTGTTTTTGATAATTTAGAAACACAAATGAAAAATAACTTTACAGTTGGTATTAATGATGATGTAACATTTACATCTTTAAGTTATGACAACAATTTTGATATTAACGACAACAACTACTCATGCAAATTTTATGGCTTAGGTAGCGATGGAACTGTTAGCGCTAACAAAAACTCTATTAAAATTATTGGTTCTAACACAAATCTTAATGCTCAAGGTTATTTTGAATATGACTCAAAAAAATCTGGAAGTGTAACAATTTCTCACTTAAGATTTGGTAAAGAACATACCAATGCCCCTTACCTAATCACTCGTGCTGATTTTGTGGCTTGCCATAACATAAGTTTTGTAGGCAAATATGATATGGAGGGTGATTTAAAACAAAATGGTATTTTCTTATTAAACAGCCCATATGACGAACAAAGATTAAAAGAATTATTACCAACAAGCTTTTTTGAAAAAATTAAAGCTAAAAATGCAAAATTATATATAGTTGATGCAAATACAGTTGCACAAAATGCTGGTCTTGGCAAACGTATTAACGTTGTTATGCAAGCTTGCTTCTTTAAACTTACAAATATTATTGACTACTCTACACTTGAACAAATGCTTATTGATGCCGCCTCTAAAACATATGCTAAAAAAGGTCAAGCAATTGTTGATGCAAACATTAAAGCAATTAAAACTGCAACTGAACACTTGTATGAAGTTGATTTAAATGTAACTAATAAAGTTGAAGATTTTGCACCAGATTATGAAAGTGACTATGCTAAAAACTTTGTTAAAAAGATAGAACACAAAAAAGGCGATGAACTTCCTGTTTCTAGCTTTAATGCTGCTGGCGTTGTGCCAACAGATACTGCAAAATTTGAAAAACGTGGTATTTCAATTCAATCTCCATGTTGGATTAAAGAAAATTGCATACAATGCAACATGTGCTCGTTTGTATGTCCTCACGCAGCAATAAGACCTGTGCTTGTTAGCGATGAAGAACTTCAAAATGCACCAAAAACATTTGAAACTTCAAAAGCTCTTGGTGTAAATGGTTATAACTTTAGAATGCAAATTGATGTTGCAGATTGCACTGGTTGTGAAAACTGTGTTAAAGTATGCCCTGCAAAAAACAAAGCATTAAAAATGGTAGATAGCGTTGATCTTGATAAACAAGAAAAAGAAAATTATGAATATAGCAAAGATCACGAAAATCCACAAACAATATTTAAATCAAACACAATTAAAGGTAGCCAATTTAACAAGCCATATTTTGAATTTAGTGGTGCCTGTGCTGGTTGCGGCGAAACACCATATATTAAGCTTGTAACACAACTTTTTGGCAAGCGTCTTTTAATAGCAAATGCAACAGGATGCAGCAGTATTTATTCTGGCAGCGCACCAACAACCCCATTTGCAAAAAATAAAGATGGCAAAGGCCCTGCTTGGGCTAGCAGCTTGTTTGAAGACAATGCAGAGTTTGGTCTTGGTATAAAGCTTGCAAAAGATACAGCAAGAAATGCCTTTAAAGCAGAAGTAGAAGAATTTGTAAAAACAAATGATAATCAAAAATTAACTGATCTTCTTAATACTTGGTTAGAAAACTTTGAAGATGGTGACAAAACTTATGATTTGGCAAAAGAAATTTCCCCTCTTTTAAAAGGAACATCTCTTGAGGGTAAAGAAGATAACTTAACAAAAGAAAGTGTTTGGATTATTGGCGGCGACGGTTGGGCTTATGACATTGGTTTTAGCGGCTTAGACCAAGTTGTTGCAAGTGGTGAAAATGTAAATATTTTAGTTCTTGATACAGAAGTTTACTCTAACACAGGTGGACAAATGTCTAAATCTACCCCACTAAGTGCTACAGCAAAATTTGCATCTGCCGGAAAACGTACACCTAAAAAAGATTTGGGCATGATTGCTATGAGTTATAAAAATTGCTATGTTGCACAAATTGGTATGGGCGCAGATATGAATCAAGCTGTTAAAGCAATTGCTGAAGCAGAAAGTTATGATGGACCAAGTTTAATTATTGCTTATGCCCCATGCATTAACCACGGTATTAATATGAACGGTGCACAAGAAGAAATTAAAAAAGCTGTTGATTGTGGTTACTGGCATTTATATAGATATGACCCAAGATTAATTGAACAAGGTAAAAATCCATTTATGTTGGATAGCCGTGAACCAAGCAAAGATTATAAAGAATTTTTAAAAGGTGAAGCAAGATATTCTGCACTTGAAAAAATTGCTCCTCAACTTGCAGAAAAGCTTTATAACGAAAGCAAAAAATACGCTGAAGAAAGATATAAAAAATATTTAGAACTTTCTCAAAAAAAAATTGAAGAATAATTTATTTTAAATTATAAAAACTTAACAAAAAAGGAACATTCTCTATGTTTTAGAATGTTCCTTTTTTTTGTTTAAATTATTTATTTGTTGTTTTTATCTTTGTTTATATCACCTATATTGTTAGAAAGTTTTGCATATTGCCACCATTTAAATTTGCGAGCCTTGCGCTTTTTAATAACAACTATCGTTGCTATTAATAATGAAACAATAACAACACAACTAATACAGATATACAATATGTATATTCTACTTTCAACTTTTGCATTAATAATACTATCTTTGCTAATAGCGTTTAAAGATTGGTCAAAAACAAGATACTCAAACATATTTAAGCCTAACTCTTCTCTTATTTCTTCTTCATTAAGATCATTGCCAAAAGTTATGTGTTTATTAATCTTTTTGTCATTAACTATAATTAATACTTCATATACATCTGGCGTATAAATTGCATTAATTTGATAGTTTTTAGTTACAGTTTTTATGCCATCAGCCAAGTCCCAATAAGCAGGAATTCTTTTGTGATTTTCTTTTTCTGGAATTACAGGATATTCACTAACTGTTAGCTCTTGCCCATATTCTTTTGTTATTGTTTGTTTTTGCCCTTCTATAATAAAGTTGATTAGGTATGTATTTAACTTTATGCCTTCAACAATAATACCATAGTCTTTTGCAATATTATCAATACTATAAAAACCTTGTTTATCTTTTTCTATTTTATCTCTTGATGTATTGTTATTATAGCTTGCATAAACTTGAATTGTTTTAAGGCTTTGTGTATATGCTTCGTCTAACAACACTTTAAATTTAAATGAAGATTTGTATGGTTGTTCCAAACTATTGCCCAAATAATCTATTTGATAACCTGTGGTAACTGTTGGCAAATCAATGAAATAAGTGTTAATATTCCATTTTGCATAATAGTGCTTATCTCCATAACTGCCAGTTGGCACTGTTGTTACAGGGTCTCCTTGCAAACTAGAATTGTCGTACCAATTGTCAAATGTATGTCCTTCCTTTTCTACCGCATTTAATAAAATGTCTTCATCTAATATAGTATAAGATTTTTCAATAACTTCATTAAATTCGTTATTTGTATGCATATAAATTTTATAGAATTTTAATTCCATGCTTGCAGTTAAAACGACATCTGACTCTACTTGATAAGAATAAACATCAATCACAACAAAACTTGTATCTGGGTTAATTTTTTTCCATACAACAAAGTCATAACCCGGTATATTTATTTGAGGTATATCAAATGTGTTTATTAGTGCAAAATGTTCAACATAAGCAGAACCAATATAATTGCCTAACGCATAAAATTGCACTTCAAATGTTTTAAATAAAACATGATAAATGCCATTATTAATTGTTATGTTATAATTTGAATTATCAGCGCTAGCCAAAATTGGATAATCGCCCCTTAAAGAGCCTGAATTTACTTCACAATAATATAAAATGTTTAAGTTATCTCCACTAACATAATCGCCAGAAACAACCGAAGAAAAGTCAGTATCTAAAGCATCGCTATAATATGTTGTTTTGTCTTCAACTGTAATTGTTATATTTGCTTTTATAATTTCAAATTCAATTTCTTGTTCGTTAAAAATCAAAATGTAATTTTGTGTTTTAAAATTATTGTAAGAAACAAGTTTTAAGTCGCCTTGCAATATTTTATATTTTCCAACATTTTCACCAATTTGTCTTGATAAAGAACCTTGTGTTGTAGCAAGTTCATCAAATGCTAGGTTTGTGATTGTAAAAGTTAACTCTGGGTCAATCTTACCATAAGTTTTTGTTTGATTTTTATTTGGCGTTAACAATATTTGCCTTGGTAAAATTTCAAAAGAAATATTGCTTGAGTTGTCAAAAATCAAATTATAGTTGCTTGCTTTAAAGTTTGTCCCATCTATAAGATTTACATCCCCTGCACATATTAAATAATTGCCTACATCTTCACCAGCTAATCTAGCCAAACTTCCATCAAAGGCGGGGACTTCTCCTTGACCTGTAAGCGGATTTATGCTTGAAAACATTAATTTTTGATTGTTATCCCCATAATACTTAAATTGATTTGCATCTGGAGTTATAACCAAATCATATTTTGTGATTTTAAGAGTAGCACTTAATTTTACACTAACAAAATTTGCTTTTTCAAATTTAAAAAATACAGTATATTCGCCAACATCTTTATAACTTGGCAATCCTACTTCCCATTGAATTTGATTTAGCGAATAGAATATGCTTACATCATTTTCTATTGTGCTTATTGGGTTTAACGTGTGTGTTAAGCCATCATATATAACTTGCTTTGACTCTACCTCACAACCAGTAAGCACACCATGATTAATAACAAATTTAGCAGCATTTACGTTTAATGCTAAGCGATAATTAGCCGCTTTAAAGTCGTTATTATCCTTTAAAGTTAGTGAGCCCAATTTATAATTATACTCACCAACATCTTCTCCGCTTTCTCTAGATAAAGATCCTTCAAAACCAGGAATTTGAGAATCAACATTGTTCATATATGTAAATGTAAACTCTGGATCTTGAGTATTGTAAACCTTTTGAATATTGCTATCTGGAATTATAACTAACTGTCTTGGCATAATTTCAAACTTATCAGAATTTAGTTGTGTATCAAATACTAAATTAAAGTTTGAAGCTTTAAAGCCACTTTCTACATTGTCAACAAATTCAAATGTGTTTTTATATATGTCATACAAACCAACATCTTCGCCACTTTCTCTAGAAAAATATCCGGTTGAAGCAGGAGTTTCTATTGTATTATAACAAATATATTCTACAGAGCCGGGATCTTCCTCTCCATATATTTTACCACTAGGTAAAAGCTCAATATAAATATCTCTTGGTTTGATTTGATAATAATATTCTTTAGATTGATCAAATATTAAATTATAGTTTGATTTTAAAAATGCTCCATTATCTACAACATCTCTTGTGCCCTGAGAAATTAAATACAATCCAACATCTTCACCACTTTGCCTACTAAATTTGCCAGAAAATCTTGGTGTTTCTCCTTTAATGTTGCCTATACACATTTGGTCAATATTACTATCACCATCACCATAAATTTTATACTGCCCCTCTACTGGATAAATGGTTAAATCCTTTGGTCTTATTTTTATACTTACACTATCAATAACTGTTTGATAAAAATCAGCAGTGATTTTAAAATAGACCACATATTCATCTTGACTTGCATTTTTAAAGGAATAATTATTTTCTGACCATGTATACCCATCTAAACTATACATTATTTTGTAATTTAATAAATCATATACAGTTATATTTGCGATGTGTTCCTTTGCATCATAAACCTGATCTACATTATTTTTTTGATAGTTGATTGTATTTAAAACATATTCTGTTTCTACCTGCATTGGAAAAAAGAACTGCACCGTATCTTCAGAATATGGATTTACTATATCGCTGCTATAATATTGCCACTTTGAACTATAAATATAAGTTCTCATATTTGAGGATACAGCATCTTCTTTATTTGTATTTTCTATGTATTGGACTCCTGATCCTGGAAGATACTCTACACAAATAGCAAAATAATCATTGTTTAAAGATATTTGACTACCAACTTCAACAGTGTAAAACGTGCTTTGTTGTGCGTCAAACAAATATTCATCATCACCAGTTGCATGAATATTTTTTACCCTGGTCTTTTGATTGTATACTGCCGCTAGAGTTGCCTTAATATTATTATCTGATGAAACCTGAGTGGCGCTTAAATTATTTAAAACATAAACATAAAATCTACTTTGACGAGCAGCACTTTCTGAAACCGTAGGAACCTTTATTCTTGATATATATTGATTATTAACATCTTTTGTTTCATAAAAATTTACTAGTTTTAAAGTTCCCCCTGATGTTAAATATCCAGTTCCAGCTGTAAAAAATTTATTATTAAGTTGAGTTCCTTCTAAGTTATTATATAACAAACTATCTGATAAAGCTTCATCAACCCTAACAAAGCCATACAAATCTGTTTCTACATAAATATCGTCGTACATTATATAAAAATAGCCGTTATATCCAAAGTCTGTTCCCCAAGAGTTTTGGGCTATATAAGCACCTGTATGAATAGTTCCATCTGCGTCTTCGTAAAAAGCATCATCATCCCAGCCAACCAAACATATATTATGGTTTATAGCCAAACCACCAGAATAACAATAATAACCTTTGTTAACAAGGCCATCATCCATATAAATACTTGCTACAACAGAACCATAGTTTTTAATATGGTTTTTAATGCTATTTCTTAAATTTTGCTTGCCTTCATAATCAAAAGATGAAACTGATGGATAGGCATAAGACTCTAACGCAGAATAACCGCTATGTGTTCTGCTGTTATAAAAGTTGTTTTTATAAAAATTTTTAGCATATTCATCGTTTGACCAATATATATTGCCAGATGTTGTTTCTGCAAGTTTTTCATTAACTGGGCCTTGTCCACTTGACAAATATTCATATGCTATACTAAAAGAACCTCCACCTAAAGTGGTTAAACCCCAATTTAAGATTTTGCTTGTATATGCCATGTCTAATTCCGAAAAGTTAACAACGGTTGATAAATCAATTACATCCATTTGATACAAAGATGTTTCAAACGCAGTTAGAGCAGCAAAAGCCCAACAAATCCCCACTTGTTGTTGATTGCCAACATTAACAGGCAAACTTGCAGTACTATTGGTATTAGCAGCAGAAAAACTACCCATAATTGAAGGAATATTAAACAAAGAATATTCTGTAGGTAGTGTTTCATGTGAAGTTAAGAGATTGTTATAACTTTTTGAAGTATACAAAGATTCACTAGGAACCTCATACATTCTTGGTATAACTTCATATGCATCTTGCTCTTCTTTGCTTAAGCTGAGATATCGTTTATATTGATCTGTATATTCAGATTGTGTTTCTTGTTGTGTTTGAATATTATTTTGTGTATATGCTTGTGCATTAATTGCAACACCACACAAAGCCAAAGCAACACAAAATAAAGCCACAAAAATAGCTTTTAAAAAAATATTATTTTGCTTTTGCTTTAATTTAAACATAAAAACTTCCTAAATATAAAAATATGCTAGGTTTTTTAAAACAACTAGCAACATATAACCTATGCATTATATTATAATTAAAGTATATACATAGTATAAATCTTAGTCAACTTTTTAAACATTTTTTAACAAAAAATCACAACAAATATTAATAAAAATAAAAAACAAAAAAGTTGGGCCAATCTGCCCCAACTTTTTAATAAAATATTTAAATTTTTATCATGCAAGTTATATTTTATTAAAACGAACTTACATAGTTTTTAACAATATCCGTTATAAATGATCCTGCAACTACAAACAAAAAAAACAGCAACCACAATAACAAGCAACAAAGTGCATAAATAAGATC
>JAFQOM010000180.1 GCA_017403205.1 Clostridia bacterium
AAATAACCCCTTACAAGATAAATTTCTTCGATGCCATTTTCTGTTAAAGCTTCTAGTGTGTTTTCTAAAATTCTTTTACCCTTTACTCTAATAAGTGGTTTTGGGGTGTTTAGTGTAATTGGTATTAACCTTGAACCAAGTCCCGCAGCAATAATAATTGCCTTTTTTACCCTATATGGCTCTAAGGCGTTAAGCCCATCTTGAGTAATTGTTTTATCTTTTAAAAAACCTAAGTCTACAAGTTCTATAATAGTTTTGTTTACAGTACCTACTGACAAATTTGTTTTATTTGAAATATTTCTTTGTGAAAGTTCTTTTTGTGTATCTGCAATACATGTTAAAACATCAAATTGATTTTTTGTTAACATTTTTATACCTTCTTTCTTTTGTTTTTGGATCCTATTTTTTTTATAAAATAAATTAGCAGCTTCATTAAAATATTTACAGCCAATATAAATATTGCAACCACCGCGGCGCATTCTATCATATTAAATGTTTCAAACTGATTTATCAATAATGATAATGGTTTTGTATCTATAGTTGATAAGAAAGAAACAGCAGAAATTGTCATCATGCTATTAACAAAGAAGTAAGAAAAAACTTCTAACAAAGTTGTTTCTACTTGAGGAACAATTACATTAAAAATAATTTTTGTTCTTGGAATGTTTAAAACTTGACCAACATCTTCTAAATTATAGTTTATTTTGTTTAATGCGTTATACGTCATTAAGTATGGCGATGCAAAAAAGTGCACTGTATTTGCTAAAATTAAAATTGCAAGCGTTCCATAAATAAATGACTTTTTAAACAAAATTACATACGACAAACCTAAAACCAGGCCTGGTATTGCTAAGCTTATTATAGATAATATATGCAAAGCTCTGGAAACCCCTGTTTTATTTCTTGCCGAGAAATATGCAATAACAAATGAAGAAATTGTACCTACAGCAGCGGTTAACATTGCCATAACAACAGAGTTAACCAAATAGGTAGATCCTCCTTTTAATATTGTCTCTTCAAAATGATGCCAAGTAAAGGATAAGTCTACTGGATAACTTGTTGAAAATGCCTGTATACAAAAAGAACATATTGTTAACAAAATAAACAAAGATGCCGTTATTACAATTGTGTATGCAATAGCATTGCGCCTTTTGCTTTTTTTAATAACAAATGGTTTTGTAACATAATTTAATTTTGCCTTATCTGAATAGAAAAGGTCAATCAAAAAAGCAATAATTGCTGGAACTAATAAAAATATTCCTATTAAAGCACCTGCAGAATAGTCAAGTTGGCCTACTGTGTTTTCATACAACAAAACAGGAAGAGTTTTTACTTTTCCACCAACCGAAAGCGGAATACCATAATCAGTTATAATCATTGTAAAAATTGTAAAGATAATAGATATTAATGGCTTTTTTAAGTATGGTAGTGTAATTGATGTAAATTTTTTATGTTTGGGAATGCCTAAAACCTCTGCAGCTTCATAAACAGTGTAGTCTTCATATTTTAAAATGTCCACAAACATCAAAAACGCTATTGGAAATGAATACATAACAGAGCCAGAAATAATTCCCCAATATCCATAGAGATGCGATTGTATGCCAAATAAATTTGTTATTAATCCATTGTTGCCAAATAATGTAACAAGACCCATACCATGTGCTATTGATGGTATTAACATTGGAAGAACCAATACAACACTAAATAATCCCTTACATTTTATGTTTGTTCTTAAAATACTCCAAGCAAGAATATATGCTAAAAATGTAGAAATTATTGTAGAAATTATTGTAGTTAAAAACGAATTACCCAACGCCTGAAAAAAATTTGGCCCTGTAAAAACTCTTCTTACTGTTGCGCCATCTATTGTAGAAAGCATTGTAATTAAAGGCACAACAACAAAAAACACAAGCGCTAAGCATAAAAACAACTCAAAATAAATACTTTTTTTCTTTGTTCTAAATAGGTTTAAAAAATTAAATTTTGGTTTATTCTTTAAAGTTTTATTATTTTTCATTTGTCAACTCCACAAATCTTTTTAAAGAATTAATTTTTTTAGTAAGATTTTGACAAACAAATTTTTTAACATAATTATTTGCTGGATTTTTTAAAATTTCTTCAGGTGTACCTATTTGAACTATTTTAGAAAAATCCATAACCATAATTCTATCAGACAAGTTAAAAGCTTCTTCTTGATCGTGTGTAATATAAATCATAGTTGTTGCAAACTTTTTTTGAATATTTTTTAACTCTTGACATAAAGACAATCTTGTTTCTACGTCTAAAGCTGACATAGGCTCGTCAAACAAAATTATATCAGGCTTTAAGGCAAGTGCCCTTGCAATTGCAACCCTTTGTTGTTGACCGCCAGATAACTCGTTTGGTTTTTTGTAAATGCATTCCTCAAGCTTCATCTTTTTAATTAAGGAAAGCGCTGTTTCTCTTGCTATAGCTTTTGTTTCTTTTTTAATTTTTAAAGCATACTCTATATTTTGCAAAACGTTCATATTTTCAAAAAGTGCATAGTTTTGAAAAACCATCCCCATGCCTCTTTTAGAAATTTTTACATTTGTAATATCTTCGCCATTTTTTAAAATTGTGCCAGATGTAGGATCTATCAAACCAATAAGCATTCTTAAAATTGTTGTTTTTCCACAGCCACTTGGACCCAATATAGATAAAAACTCCCCATTATAAACATCAAAGCTTACATTGTTTACTACTTTGTTAGAGTTATATTCTTTTGTTAAATTTTTAACACAAAGTTTTATTTGATTTGCTTTTTTAGATGTGGCATTTTTTTTAGTTGGTTTTTCTTTTTTTATTTCTTCATTTGTTATATTTGCTTCCATTTTTATTAAAACTTCCATTTATTTAAAATATTATTTTTTCTGCTAAGTGTGTTTTTTTCCATATTAGAGTAAACTATCCCTTCCGGAAAATTATCAAGTTTAAAAGATTTATCTTTAAAAATTGCCTCTGGATAAAACATAGAACATGCAAGTTCGTTATAGTAATCTGCAATATACTTAAACACTTTTGCAACAGATGATCTTGTTTCCTTTCCCTTTACAATAGAACTGCCATATAAACTATACGGAGATCCCTCATCAAAAAACAAAACATCAATATCATCTCTTCCGCTAGAAATTTTATCCACAGCCTGAGCCGTCATACCAAAACCAACTGCAACCTCGCCTTTAATTAGTTGATTTACTGGGCCAGAGCCAGATGACTCAAATGCTAAAATATTAGGCTCTAATTTATCAAAATAGCTTAGAGCTTTTTCTTCGCCCCACTCGTTAATAAGCGCCAACAAAAACATGTACCCCGTGCCAGAAGATTTAGGCGAAGGCATTGAAATTTTGCTCTGTAATTTTGGATTTAACAAATCTTCATAACAAGTTGGCTTTGAAACACCTAACTGTTGCAAAACCGTGTTGTTTATAATTATCGCACCACCATTTCTAATACCTGGCAAAACATAATCTCTAATAGATTCTTCTACAACATCATCAGTATAAAGTTGGTAATCATACATGTCTTTTATATTAGCCAAAACGTTTGCGTTTTTCATTTTTTCAAGATACCCATATTCAATACAATACACAATGTCAGCCTCTCCAAACTCACCTTCTTCAATAATTCTGGATGCAACATTGCTAGTTGAATAATATTCTATATGTATGTTATAGGATGGAAATTGCTGATTTAGCGTTTTTTGTAACAACTCCATATTATAATCTTCTGTTGATGTATAAATAATAATTGTTTCTGTTTTATTAAGCCCTGCAAAAATTGCATAACCCAAACAAACAACTGCAAGCATAATTAGCGATAATATTCTTTTCATTGTAAAACCTTTTATGTGTTCAATTTTCTATTTGTTTTTTTGATAATTTTTAAGTTTTTGTATTTTTTTTATTTATTTTCGTTTATTTTTATATTTTATTGTCTAAAAATGAACAAACCTAGTCTAACACCGCTTTATAGCAAATGTCAATTTGTTTTTATAATTTTTACATTTTTTGTTGTTGCCTTTTTGTTGACAAAATATATATGTTTATATACTATTATATAGACTACAAAATACAACATTTTAGTTTATAAAGTGTCAATATAAAATACTTACCGACAAAAAGGAGTTTTGCCTTGTCAACTTCAACAGAAAAACCATCTATTAAAAAAAGAATTTTACCAACTTTATTAATATCAATCGCCCTACCATTTTTAATTACAATAAGCGTACCTTTTGATATTTTTGCAAATAACTCTACAGAGTTTATTTTTAACTTTATGGATTTTTTTCCAAGTTTATTGCTTTTCTTTTTTATTCTTAGTACAGTTTTCTTTTTTTCTGTATTGTTTTTGCCTAAAAAAGCATATAGAATTGTTTGCGCAATTTTAATTGCTCTTTCCGTTATGTTTTTTATACAAGGCACATATTTAAACATAAACTTGAATTCCCTACAGGGAGACAACATGGGCACAGATGGGTCCCCTGTTGGAGCAAGAATTTTTAATTTAATTTTATGGATAGTTGTTGTTGCCGTAGCCATTACACTTGCTTGTTTAAAAGATAAAAATGGAACACTTTCTACAATAGGCGTTATTGCAACAATTATTGTTTTGGCAACTCAAATCATGACGCCGTTATCAATTGTTTTATCAAACGATCAAGTTTTTTTACCTTTAGCAGAAAGATTAAATGGCGATGAAGAAAGTTCTTCTCACAAAATAATAACTTACAAAAATGTAACAACAGCATCTAATAATAAAAACATTTATTACTTTTGCATAGACAGGTTTGATGAAATTTATGCAGAGCATGCCTATCAACAAAAACCAGAAATTTTTGATGAGTTAACCGGTTTTACATGGTTTCAAGATAACATTTCTGTTTATGCACATACCTACCCAGCAATACACAACATGTTAACTTTAAAAGATTATGACTCTTCAAAAAGCAGATATGACAATTTAAAGGGCGCATATTCTGGAAACACACCATTAAACGTTTTAAATGATAATGACTACAACATAAATTTGTATTCTGACGCTTACTATAGTTTTTTAGACGGCTCTAACTTGCCAGACTATATACAAAACACAGCATTGCCTTCATCTTCTGAAGTAACAAGCAAATTAGGCTTAGCATTTGGTATGGTTCAAACAGCTTTATACAGGGGTATGCCTGATTATTTAAAAATGACTATTAACAATGTAAACTCTTCTACTTGCAACAACTTTGTTTTAGAAAAAGACCAAGACGGTAATACAGTATTTAATACAGAATTAGATCTTGTTTACAATTCAATTATAAATAAAAACTTTGACACTACAGAAAAAAACAACTTTACATTTCTACACACATCTGGTTGTCACAACATAGGTTATTCAAGAGATTACAACAATATAGAGCCTCACTCTCAAACAATTGTACAAACAGTTGAAAAAAATTTTGAAATTATTAACAAATACATTAAGTATCTAAAGCAAAACAATCTTTATGATAGCGCTACTATTGTTATTACAGGTGATCACTCTCACCCATCAAACGATTATGACCCTATAGTAAAAGGTCCTAGATTAACTGCTTTGTTTGTAAAACCAGCAAATAGTTCAGATGCCCCTTTAAAAACATCTCATGCACAAGTTTCTCACGACAATATATGGGCAACCATTATGCAATCAGCAAATATTTCTTCAGCAAACAATTATGGAACTTCTGTTTTTGATATTCCAGAAGGCGTAAACCAAGAAAGACGTTATATTTGGCATACATATTCTGAAGATTTTGCAGAATCTAAATATACAATCTCTGGACCTGGAGCTGATTTTGCAAACTGGAGTTTGACAGAAACAAAAACATACAACGGTAGACATATAACAGATTAGCATAAAAGGATTTTAAAAATGGATACTATACTTTATTACATTTGTGTTCCTCTTGGATATTTAATGAAATGGTGCTGGCAATTAGTAAGCAATTATGGCGTGGCAATTATATTGTTTACGCTATTAACAAAGATTGTGTTATTGCCGGTTTCTATTTGGATTCAAAAAAATTCAATATTAATGGTAAAGATTCAACCAGAAGTAAATTTTATTAAAGCAAATTATCATGGAAATTTTGATGCAATTGCAGATGAACAAGCTAAATTGTTTAAAAAACACAAATATCGCCCTATGGCTTCAATCGTTCCTTTGATATTACAAATTGTATTGCTATTAGGTGTTGTATATATCATCAACAAACCTATGAACTATTTGTTTGGTATTAGCGACAGTGTAATTAATTCTTTGGCAAACTTTATCAATATAACAACAGAAGACTCTTCTTTTCAACTTTCTATAATAGAAGCCATTAAAAATGGCACTATAACAACATCTTCTGTTATCGAAGGTGTTTCTGCAGAAGTTCTTGCAGATATTATTCCTACAATTAAAAGTTTTAATTTGTCTTTCTGTGGTATAAATTTAACAACAATCCCTTCTGTTGTATTTGGTTGGTATCTTTTAGTTCCTGTTGTTGCTGGTGCGTCTTCTTGGATTATGTGCCACACACAAAATCTTGCAAACGTTGTTCAGCATGAACAAGGCAACGCTAGCAAATATGGAATTATGATTGCAAGTGTTTTACTTTCGCTTTATTTGGGTTTATTTGTTCCTGCTGGAACAGCACTATATTGGATTGCAAGCAACTTAATGTCAATTGCCTTAATGTATATTTTAAATGCTGCTATTAACCCTAAAAAATATGTAGACTATGAAGCCTTAGAACAAAGCAGAAAAGCTTTAGAAAAAGCTAAAGAATTTGGCAGTTTGGATAAAAAATCTCCTTTTTATAAACAAATGAAAAAGAAAGAAAAAGAAGATTATAAAAAATTTAAAAAGATTGTTAACAAACACATTGTTATTTATTCTGAGAAAAGTGGTTTTTATAAATACTATAAAGATTTAATTAACGAACTACTTGCAAAATCTAACCTTACAATTCACTACATAACAAACGATTATAACGATAATATATTTGAAGTAGCTAAAACAAATCCTAAAATAAAACCATATTATATTAGTTTAAAGAAAACAGCAATTTTAATGATGCTTGTAGAAACAGATATATTTATCATGACCACACCAGACTTAAACAAATATTATTTAAAACGCTCTTTTATCAAAAAAGACATTGAATATATTTATGTTCCTCACGACGCAATGAGTGTTCATATGGGATTTAATGAAGGTGCACTTGATCACTACGATACAATTTTTTGTTCTGGAAAACATGTTAAAGCTGAGGTTGCAAAAACTGAAGAAGTTTATAACCTACCAAAGAAAAACCTTGTAGAATTTGGATTCCCTCTTCTTGACGAACTTGTTAAATCTGCAGAAAAAGAAGTTAAAGAAAACAAAAAAGACAAGGATGCTATTAAAGAAATATTGATTGCTCCTTCTTGGCAAGAAGACAATTTGCTTGACTCTTGCATTGATGAAATTATTGAATCTTTGTATAAAAACAAAAATTATCACTTAACTGTAAGACCTCACCCAGAATATATGAAAAGATTTGGCTTTAAAATGGATAAGTTGGTAGAAAAGTATAAAGACTACAAATCAGATAGGTTGAAATTTGAATTAGACTTTTCTAGCAATAAATCAATTTATACATCAGACATGCTTATTACCGACTGGTCTGGTATTGCTGCAGAGTTTGCGTTTGGCACAAAAAGACCTTGCATATTTGTTAACACTAAAATGAAGGTTTGCAATACTAATTGGGAAAATATTGGCATTGTTCCTACAGAAATACTTATTAGAGATAAAGTTGGTGTTTCTGTTAACAAAGAAGATGTTAATACAATCGATACTGTTGTTGAAAAATTGTTTAAAGATCACAAAAAATATAAAGAAGATATTTCAAATTATTTTGAAACTTATACATACAACCATGGCACTGCTGCTGCGGAAGGTGCAAAATACATACTTGGTTCTTTATTAGAAAAACAAAAACAAAAGAAAGAAGGAGGTAACTAAAATGAGCTTTTTATTAGGTTATATCGACCCAGCTGCTACTTCTATTTTGCTTTCATCAATAACAACAATTGCAATTGCCATTGGTGCTGTAGTTGTGGTTTGGTGGAGAAAAGCTAAAAAGAAAGTTAGTAAAACTTTAAAACTTGACCCAAACAAAGGTAAAGAAGTAGAAGATGATCTTGTTATTAATGAAGAAGTTAATAAAGTAGAAAATTCTAATTCAACTGTTAAAAAAGATTAAAATTAAATTAATAAAAAAAAACACTCAACATAGGGTGTTTTTTTTATTATTAATTTTCAGTTAAATATCTTTTTGTGCTCTATTTATTCACAAAACAAATAAATTTTTAATTATTAAGCTTTTTAACAATATTTTTTATATTTATCGCGATTATTTTGATCAACTTTTTATCTTGCCCCTCTACCATTATCCTTATCTTAGGCTCTGTGCCAGAACATCTTACTATTATTCGCCCTTTATTGCCCAAAAGTTTTTGTTGGCTTAATATAGCTTTTTTAAGTTGTTTATCGTTAATAATTTTTTGTTTGTATTTTACTGTACAATTTATGTTAATTTGTGGATATAACTTTACCTTTGAGATTTGACTTAGCGATTTGTTTTTAGCTGCAACAATTTCGGCAAGTTTAACTGCAGCCAAAATGCCATCTGCACTATCGGCAAAATCTTTTAAAATTATATGTCCTGATTTTTCTCCCCCTAAATTTAATTTGCTTTGATTTAGTTTTTCTATTATATATTTATCTCCAACTTCAGTTCTTACAAGTTTTATACCCTGCCTATTTAAGTCACACTCTAAGCCAGAGTTAGTTTGAGTGGTACCCACTACCGTGTTTTTACTTATCATGTTTAAGTTTTTAAAATATTTAGCTAAAGTAAAAACCAAAATATCTCCATCTAAGATGTTGCCTTGTTCATCACACGCAATCAATCTATCTGCATCACCATCAAAGGCAAAACCCATATCCGCGTTGTGCTTTTTAACCATATTACTCAAGCATTTTGGATAAACTGCCCCACACTTGTTGTTAATGTTTTTGCCGTCATCTTTACAGCAACACTTTGTAACCCTTGCCCCCAAACTTTTAAAAACTTTTGTGGCAATATTATAACTTGCTCCATTAGCACAATCCAACACCACGTTTAAGCCCATTAAATCACGTTTACAGATCGATGTTAAATATTTTGTATAAATAGACGTTAAAGAGGGTTTTTGCTTATACTCGCCTGTTTTGGCCCAAAATAAGGGTTTTAATTTAAAAAAGTCTTTTTCTAATCTCGTTTCTTCTTTTTGTGACAATTTAACACCATTGCTGTTAAAAATTTTAATGCCATTATATTGTGGGGGGTTGTGCGAGGCACTTATAACAACACCAAAATCTGCTTGTATTTGTTTTGTTATATAATCGATGCCAGCCGTTGGGCAAATACCAACATCTACAACATTTACCCCTGCACTTATTGCACCACAACTAAAAGCTAGTGTTATAAGTTGCCTAGAAGTTCTAGTATCACCACCAATAACAATTAGTGGTTTTTTTGTTTTAAATTTCAATAACGCTTGGTTGTCTATATAGTCTTTGCATGTATTATTTTTAAAATCTTCGTTTGCTTTTTTTGCCAGCGCACATCCACAATTAAAAACTAGGTCCAAAGTTAAAAACTTGTTAACAACACCCCTAATTCCATCTGTTCCAAAATAATCTGACAATTTTATGCTCCATGTTGTTTAAATTTGTTTTAAATAAATGTTTTCAATAAGTATAATATGCTGCGTATTTTAATATTGCGTATAAAAAAACAGACCAATCAAATTTAGCCTGTTTTTATTTTTAATTGTTTTTGTT
>JAFQOM010000181.1 GCA_017403205.1 Clostridia bacterium
AACGGCCTACAAGCAACATCTTTTGAACAATTACCACAAGGCCAACATATTGCAGACGTGTTATCTATTTGTGACCCAGATGCTTTGGCATGGTATAGAGATAAAGAGACAGGCAAACCTCTTCAACTTGATACATCAACAGGATTAGTTAGGCACATTAATAAAGATAAATATGAAAAATTTGTTGAAAAAGCAAGACCTGAAAGACCAAATATTACTCATGATGACAGATTTTATGCAATTTCAAACGCTTTGTATGAATCAATTTGCACATATGAAAGAGGATTAATTGACAATGGCTGTGCAGAACAAAAAGGTGCCATAACATCAATGATTTTAGAAGAAGTTCCAGCTTTATCAGAAGGTTTGCTATATTTGGCAGAACAAACAACAGCTATATATGGCAACGGTGGTGCAATATCTACAAAGGCAGATGTTCCAATAGTAAAAACTGCAGATGATACACCAACAGAAGATTCTGCTCAAGAATAATTATAAAAAATAAAAACGCTCATAATTTTGAGCGTTTTTTTATTTTTTTAAAGGTTTTAATTTAAAAATTGCGTTAAAATATAATTATTAGCCTTTATTAACGCTTTCAAAATTTTGTAATTCAAACCTATATTCTTGTTTAACATTAGGATATTTAATTTTATCTACTTTTGATAAAAACATATCAAGAGGCCTTATATATAATTCTCCATTTCCATAAAGGCCACGATAAACAACATATTTTTCTTTGGTTTCGCTGTGAGTGGCAACATCGCAAAGTAAATAATAGTCGCCCTTAAAATGCTTATAAATACCATTAATTTTTAATTCCATTTTAAAAAACCCTTTAAACAATAAAATGTTATCATAAAAAACAAAAAAGGCAAACGTAAATAGCCGCCTTTTTAATTAGTTTTTTATTTTGTTCTTGCAATAGTTGTGTTGTCTTTTTTTCTGTTATCCAATTCTTTTATTGGGTGGGCAGAGTCTTGATATCTATAATCCTTACCCAAAGTTTTAATTGCTTTGTTAATAACTAGATGGCTAGGCACGCAATTTTCATCACAAATAAGTGCTTTTTGATAACAGAAATAAGGGTCATTTTCATGCAATTTATTAACTTGCACATAATCCATATCTTTTGCTGTTAAACATATAGAATTTTCTATAACATTTCTAATATATTCTTTGTGACTTCCTATGTGTAAAAGCTCAGGAAAGTCGCCATTACCAAAAACACTTTGATGATTTTTCTTTTCAAATTTTTGCAACAAATTAACAGCAATTTTTAAGTGAGCACATTCCATTTCAAAATGATCTAACCAAATGCTTTTAATATATTTGTCTGTTTCATCTTCATAGCAACTATAGTATAAATAGCACTCTGCAAATTCATGCATTACCCATTGTTCTAGCCATGTCATAGTAGGGTCTTTTAAACTTTCATATTGACTAACATGTTGCTCTTCAATAAGTGCAATTTCGCTATACAACTTTCTGCCTAAATCGTTTTTGTACCACTGAGCAATGTTCATATAATAATTCATTGTTTGTTGCTCTGCTGCAGTTATTGTGCAAGCAACAAGTTTTGAATATAATTCAGCTTTTTGTGCGTTTAGATGAGGTCTTAATTCCTGACTAGGGTGTCGATGTTCTGCTATTGTAGGTCTTCCAGGCATAATTTCGGTTAGTTCGCCAACAAGTTTTTTGCTGTCAATTTTTTTATCCATGATAAGCAAATTTGCAAATCTATATAAATGATCAAAATCCTCTAATAATGCAAAGTCTAGCGCTTTTTTGTTGTTTTTATCGTGCTCATAAATTGCAAGAGAGGCGGTTAAATCAATAGCCAGTTGTTCATACGCTATTGTGGTTTCTAAAATACTTTCGTTTAATGGTTTTAAACAAGCAATTCTTTTTTGTTGCATTTGCTCTTGTTTTCTAACAATTGCAAGCGCATTTAAAATTTCTGGGTTATCACAATGCCTTGCAAATTGATGCATAAACCAAACCGATTCGTATTCTGTTCCGTTCATTAAAATAACCCTTGTTTTTGTATAGGGCTCTGTTTTGTTTTTGTTGTATGGCTTTGGGTATAACTTATCAAAACTAAAAAAATAATCATTAATATCTTTTGTTTTATATTCTAATGGATTCATATATTTTTATCTCCTTTTACAAATATATTTTTTACAAATTTAACTGCAGATTTAACTATATTAGTTACAGTATTTAATTTAGAGGTAAAAGCATTAGAAACTGTTGTTAAGATAGTGCTTACTATATTGGTTAATGTATTTAAGTTTGAGGTAAAACTGCTAAGGATTTCAGCTAAAATAGTTAAAACAAACCCTAGTATTTGCTTTAGTCCATTATTC
>JAFQOM010000182.1 GCA_017403205.1 Clostridia bacterium
AACCTAACACAAAATTTAATAACTCAAATTTCTAATCAAATTTTATAACTAAAAATCATAGTTTTTGTTATGGATTGTCGTCTATATTTTTAAATTCTACAATAGGGTTTGATTTTGAAGACAATGTTAAAATTGCATAATCTCCCTTTTTAAAAGCCCCTGGGTTTACCAGCAACACATCATTAATAATTTTGTTTGTT
This sequence comes from Clostridia bacterium, assembly GCA_017403205.1. The sequence continues at coordinate 201 of JAFQOM010000182.1, forward strand.
TGTTGATGAATATGACCAAATACTACAATATTACAATTATGTTTTTTTGCATACGAAACCATATTGTCAAATCCATTTTTTGCTCTAAATTCGTGACCATGAGTAATCATTATTTTATAATTGTCAATATTTTCAAATCTTGTAACAGCCTCAGAACTAAAAAAGTCACAGTTTCCACAAACCTTTTTTATTATGCTATCATCAATTTCATCAACATCTCTTAATCCATCGCCCATAAAAAAAACATAATCACAAGATGTATTACATATCAAATTTGTTACCTCTGTTTTTCTTCCATGACTATCACTAATTAATAATATTTTCATAAAATTATAAATTCCTTATAGATAATATAATAAACACAAAAAATAAATTAAGGCAATTTATTTTATAGCAAAATTTTAAAATTTTTATTTTATAAGTTACGCACTGTTTTAATTTGTTTTGATATAAACTTTTGTTATGTTAATATAAAGACATGAAAGATTTAAAAAGTATTATTGCAGAAAATTTAGCCTATCTAAGAAAAAGTAGTAAAATGACACAACTAGAGCTTGCGGAAAAATTAAATTATTCTGATAAGTCTATTTCTAAATGGGAACACGGCGAAACCATGCCAGATATCGAAGTTTTAAAACAAATTGCAGATTTGTATGGTGTAAGCATAGATTTTATTACAACAGAAAATGCAAAAGATAATGCACCAAAATTTTTAAAACAAAACACCTTTAAAAACAAGCAAAATCAAATTATTGTTACTTTTTTAGCTGTTTCTATTGTTTGGATTATTGCATCTATTATTTTTGTTTATACAAATATTATTTTGCAGGCAAATTATTGGCTTGTGTTTTTGTGGTCTATACCAACATCTGTTTTTGTGTGTTTATATTTTAATAAACTTTGGGGCACAAAAAAATATAAGTTTATTTTAATTTCTGCTTTTGTATGGTCGTTATTACCTTGTATATATTTTCAATTTTTAGCACACAATATTTGGCCTTTATTTTTAATTGCAATACCAACACAAGTAGCAATAATATTATGGTCAAAAATAAAAATAAATTAATTTTAGCTTAATAAAAAAAGATACAATCGCTATATTGTATCTTTTTTTTACATTTTATAAATCAACTTCTGCAACGCATAAATAATGGTCAGAAACATCTCTTCTTTCAACGATATATTTATTTTTTACTACAATGTTTTTTGGCAATAAAATATTGTCACATTTTTTATTATCTGTTGTTGTTATTTGGTCAAATAAGAAATTATGCGTGTTTTTAAGCTTATCAAAAACTTTTTGCAATGAATCTTTACCCTCAATAGCATTATAATCACCCATGGCAAAAACATTGTTATCTATAACAAAATCTTGAAACTCACTAAACAGGTTTTTAAAGTTAAGTATATTACAATCAAACCTGTGAAAAGGCAATAGGCTTGCAGATAAAAACCAAAATGGTTGTTTTGTTAAAACACGCACAGCCAAATAACCTTTATCATGAGAATGATATAACCCTTTATTAGTTTGTTTTGTTAAATTTGGATTTTTAAAAAACTGTTTTGTAATATTTTTAATTGGATATTTAGATAAAATAGCCACACCAAAATTTGCATTTTTTATCAAATGGCAAGGACTGTTTTCAAAACTTTCAAAATATTTAAGATTTGTTTTTTTGCTTAACATTTTTAAATATTTAAAGCTTATTGTTGTAACTACTTCTTGCAAAGCTATTACATCAATATCATTTTCAACAATTGCTTTTGCAATTTCATTTAAACATTTATCATCAACACTCGCCTCTTGAGGTTTATCAAAAAACTCTCCACTATAATCACTTGTGTTTATCCCTGCACTAATATTCCACGTTGCTATTTTCATATTACATCTCCTTGATAAGATTTGATGTAAAAACAAACATACTATTTTGTTTTTTCTAGCTTTTGTAAAAACTTATCTATTAAATGGTCAGTTATATCATTTTTGCCAAAATTAGCTTTTGCAAAAACTTGACCCGGATAACCATGAAAATCACTACCACCAGTTGATACTAAATCATGCTTTTTACAAATATCCAACAAATATTCTGTATCTTCTTGCGTCATATTTGCATGCATACATTCTATCCCGTCAAGCTTGCCCAATGCAATAAGCTCATTTAATGTTTGTTTTGGATTTTTTAAATTGTAAACACCAAACGGATGCGCTAAAATAGCCAACCCGCCACTTTTATGAATTAACTCTACAATCTCATCAAATGTAGGAGAATAAGATGTAGAATCAAAAAAAATAGGACTATCAACGCTAGCAATAAGCTTTCTATAAAAATCTCCCGAGTGCTTTATTTTGTAAGACTGCAAAATAGGCAAATTTTGCTCATATTTTAAAAGTTCATTATAAAACACGCTCTCTGGCTTCGTATTTGGGTTATATTCAATCAAGTTGTATTTAAAGCCTAAATCTTTAGCCTTAACCAACAGGCTCTCTAATAGGCCTTTTTTAAGGCAGTGGTAACACTCTTTGCTTACCCAGAAACTATCTTTTATCTTGTTATAATCATACCCATAGCACAAAAGTTCGAGTTGCTCACCTTTATATAAAAACCTAAGTTCTGCACCTAAAATAAATTTTCCTGAAAAATATTTTTTTATATCCACATTTAGTATTTGCTCACAACTGGCAACACTGTCGTGATCTGTAATAGAAAAATAATTAAGTTTGTTTTGCTCTGCCATTTTTAAAAGTTCTATTGGAGTAAATTTTCCATCAGAACATGTAGAGTGGCAATGCATATCAATCATAACAACAACCTCGTAACTTATATTTTTTACTAAATGCTTTTTATAATTTAATAATATCAAAAACAAACTAAAAACCAAAAGAAATTTTAAACTTATTTACATGTATCTTAATGTTTTATAAATATTAAAAACAAATGTTGTTGACTTTTTTCAAAAACAATCATATAATACAAAAGTATTTTAAGCGTTCTTAGCTCAGCTGGATAGAGCGTTGGTCTACGGAACCAAAGGTCAGGGGTTCGAATCCCTTAGGACGCACCATATTTACAAATATAAATAAAAAAAGAGTGTTTTACAGTAAAACACTCTTTTTGTTTTGCCATGATGCGAATAGCAACATTTTTATATAAAATTTATAAAAAAAATAGTTGAAAAATATTTTTTTATGTGTATAATATTATTGTTTGTTATTAACAAACATATATATATGGAGGTTTGGCTGAGCGGTCGAAAGCGGCGGTCTTGAAAACCGTTGATGTGAAAGCATCCTGGGGTTCGAATCCCTAAGCCTCCGCCAATTAAAACGTAAATCGTACAAACTATGATTTACGTTTTTTTATAGGAGAATTTTTATGTCTGAAAAGGATTATCAATCATATTTAGGAAATGCTGCCGTTTTTTATGAATCTGCTAAACTATTATCAGAAAATTGCAACAAAAACATTTTACAAAACAAATACAGGTCTGCGGCTTATTTTATATCTTCTATTGTTAATTATGCTTTTTCCTGTGAATTAATATTAAAGTCTGTTTTATACAAATTTAATATTAATT
>JAFQOM010000183.1 GCA_017403205.1 Clostridia bacterium
TAATATGGTAGCATTAAAACAACTTTATGCAAAGAATAAACAATGGCAAAAAACTTTAGATTATATGTTACAGACAAACTAGAAACTAACAAAACAATTATCTTAGAAGAAGAACAAACACATTACATAAAAAATGTTGTAAAATATACCATTGGCGACAATTTACTGTGTTTTGATAATCAATCAGGAGAATATTTATGCAACATTACTGAACTAGGTAAGAAAAAAACAACTCTTTTAGTAAAAGAAAAAACTAAAGATTTATATATTTGCCCAGATATATGGTTGCTATTTGCCCCTCTAAAAAAGGATAAAACAGATTTTGTAATAGAAAAAGCAACTGAACTTGGCTGTCGTAAAATAATACCAACATTAACAAAATATACAATAACATCTAATGTTAAAACTTCTCGCTACATATCCCAAAGCATAGAAGCCTCTGAACAATGTCGCAGAACAGATTTACCTGAAATTTCAGAAGCAATTGAGCTAAAAAATCTCTTACAAAATTGGGATAAAGAAAGAACATTGTTTTTTATGGATGAAACACTTCAAAGCAAAAACTTCTTAACCGCACTAAAAGAAATTAAAAATCCAACATCAGCCATATTAATTGGTCCTGAAGGAGGTTTTTCTAAAGAAGAACTAGCTCTTTTAAGAAGTTTAGATTTTTGTATAGGTGCAACACTAGGACCAAGAATATTACGCGCAGAAACAGCTGCAACATCAGCACTTTCTTGTTGGCAATTAATTTCTGGAGATTGGAGCAGATAAATGAAAATATTAATCGCAGATGACCACGAGCTATTTCTAAAAGGTTTAGAGTTTATCTTAAGAGATAATATCCCAAACCTTGAACTTACCACCGCTAGGGATTATAACGAAATCTTCTCAATCATCAAGCAAGATAGCTCTTTTGACCTTGTAATCACAGACCTTGCTATGCCTGGAGCAAACTGGTTAAATGCAATAAAACAAATTCATACCTCTTTACCAGAAACCCCTATCATTATTATTTCTGCTGTTTTTGATAAAGAAATTCTACAACAAACACTAGATATCGGTGTTGCAGGATATATTCCTAAAACATCTCCCAACAATTTAATTATAAGCGCAATAAACTTGGTTATAGCAGGCGGAGTATATATCCCTCATGAACTATTATATTCTACAAAACCGACCTCAAATACAGAAGAAAAACAACAAGAATACTATTCTCCATTAAAAACATTAAAGAAATTAGCAGAAAAAACACCAGATTCTCCTCAAAAAGGCTTAACAGAAAGACAAATTGAAATTGTAAAATGTATTGCAGAAGGTCTATCAAATAAACAAATAGCCCATAAACTTAACCTAAAAGAAGGAACAGTAAAAGTACATATTACAGTAATTCTAAAAATATTAAACGTAAAAAACCGTACATCTGCTATAATAGAAGCAGCAAAACGAGGTTACATATCAGATAAATCTTCAGAAAATGAATAAAAAAGAGGTTCCAATGACTAAAACCATAAAAAAAATTCCAGCATATCTAACAAAAATATATTCTAACTTATATTTTAACA
>JAFQOM010000020.1 GCA_017403205.1 Clostridia bacterium
AAACGCTGTCACAAACTATGTTAACTAGGTCGTCGCCATCTTTAATAATAGGTGTTTTTATACCACGAGAAATTGTTCCAAATGTTTTCATTGTTTATACCTCACAAAATAAATTTTAAAATTATCGTTTAAGAAAGTCAAATAAAATTAAAAATACTTAATAAAAATTTTAAAACAAATAAAAATAACGTCTCTTTATTTCAAAGGACGTTATTTTGTTGTTTAGTTAAATTATTTATTTTCTTTTTTAGTTACAGTTTTTTTAGCAGGTGCTTTTTTGGTTGTGTTTTTTTTAGCAACAGTAGTTTTTTCTTCTGTTGGAGCAGCAGCTTTAACAACTTTTTCTTCTTGTTTTGGAGCAGCCTTTTTAGGTTCTAAAACTTTAATAAGTTCATCATTATTTACAACAGAAACATAGTAAACTTTGTTTTTGCCGTTTTCATGAACCAAAATTCTTACTCTGTCAATAGAAAAACTTAAAGATGGATAAATATTTTTTGCTTTTTCTACTTTAACAATGTTATTTGTGTTAATTTCGTATTTAAACACACCGGCTTTATATGTTAGTGTTGTTCCTTCAATTTTGCATGATGAAATAAAAGCCATTAAGTTAAAGAAAACAAGCAGTGCAATAAATGCAAGGGTAATTAGAACAAAGAACCATGTGCTAACTGACACAAATGGTATAAAAATAAGTGCTAAGAAAGCCAAAACAACTTCAATCAAAAAAACATACAAAAAATCCAATTTAACTTTAAATTCCATAAAAATTTCTCCTTTTTTATTTTAATTATCTGAAATTAGGTTTTCAAAAACGTACTCATAAATTTGTGCTGCCTTTTTACACCACTTTTTGCCGGCATTAACAGCTGCATTTCTTGTAGAGGTTTTTAACCTTATTTCAAACATTGGTTGGGCGAGAAGAGGTTCTTTAATTCTAAACACAACAGTGTGAGAGCCGTCAGTGTTTTTTTTGTAGTCATAAACATATTCTTGGCTACGCTTAAAAACCATCCTGTTTTGTTTTGCATACTCGGCAATTTCTTCTCGTATACTTTGCCTTATTCTATTAAAGAAGTGAGATAGGCAATTTCTCCCTTCAACGGTTATACTGTATCTAATATCTCTTGGGTCTTGATCAGCATCGTTGTTTAATTTACATATAAATTTCACATCAACTAGCTGAGACAAAGCCTCTTTGCAATCAAGATATTTTAGCCAGTTATTCCTGCTTGTACAAATATCTATAATAGAATTCTCTGAAAGCGGAATTTCCATTTTATCCAAAACAAAAAGAAGAATTAGTTTTTTTACGGTAGAATCAGGTATAAAATCCATAAAAATAAACTCCAACTAAAACTATCTTTATGCCTGCAGTATATCACAGCTTTAAAAAAATACAAAACAAAAATATATATTTGTGTTAAATTTGTTTTTATATTTTTTTTGCGTATGTTATTATTTAAATGGAGATGGTGTAAAAAATGATTGAAAACGAAAAAAATGAAATAATTGATTTTATAAATTCTTGCAACGATTTTATTGATGGCAAATTTATTTTGGCAGATATTAAAATTGCAAAGTTGTTAAAATTAATATCAAATAGCCCAAGCCTATATGATTTAATAGCAGAGTGTATGATTAATTATGATTTTCAAAAGGAATATGATAGTGTTAAAATAAGTGAAGGAAATTCTTGTTTTACTTTACCAAAAGAAACACATAAAATAATACCATTTGTTTTTTGTTTGCTTGTAGAAATTGATAGTAAACGTCTTAATTTTAATGAATTTTTAAAAACTCAATTTCCTTATGCAAATAATCAAAACGAAGAATATGCAGCATTTTCAAAAAATGTAATAATTCCATTTAGAAATTCAATTGCCAATGTTTTTGATATTGAAATAGAGCAAAAAGATTATTCTCAAGAAGATACAACGGAGGATAACGATATAATAGACCAAAAACTTCAACAAAGAAACAATTTGGAGAGTGAAAATAAAATGCAAGACGATAAAACAGAACACAACACCATAATTATACAAAACATTACACAAGTTACTTCTCAAGAAGACAGTCTTTTGGCAAAAATTCAAGAAGAGGAAGAAGTTTGTTTGCTATTTGATAGAATTATACGTCTTTCTAGAATTTTAGATGATAAGTTGTCTTTTGTAAGAAATCCATTAAAAAAATCAAATATAGGTCTTTTAATAGATGGTTTATGTGAAGCATGTCAGTTAAAAAACGTAAAAATTGTTGTAGCACTTGTTATGGCTCTTAATACTTTTGCTGGCAACGAAAGATCTATGAGAGAAGAGATTAGAGAACTTAATGCAATTTGTTATGATTTTTATGAACAATAAAACAAGCAATTGATTAAAGTTAACAATCAAATATATGTTAATTAGGAGAAATTTTAAATGGCACAAAATAAAGATATGATTCCAATGTCTAAATGGGATAAAAGATTTATCGAAATGGCAAAACTAGTTTCAACTTGGAGCACTTGTGTAAGAAAAGGCAGGAAAGTAGGATCTGTTATTGTTAAGGATAAAAGAATTGTTGCAACAGGCTATAATGGCGCTCCAGTAGGTGTTACAAGTTGTGCAGAACGAGGTTACTGCTTAAGAGATAAACTTGATATAGCAAGTGGCACAAGGGCAGAAGTTTGTTATGCAACGCATGCAGAACAAAATGCGCTTGTTCAAGCAGCCAAACTAGGCATATCTGTTGATGGGGCCACATTGTATGTTACACATCGTCCATGTGTAATTTGTACAAAACTTTTAATTAATGCAGGTATTAAAAGAGTTGTATATTTATACGATTATCCTGATGATTTTTCTGTTGAAATTTTAAAAGAGGCAGAAATTAAATTGTGCCATATAAAAGAAGAATCTTTAAAAGAAGATTAATTTAAAATAAATTGATTTGATATAAATAAAAAGCCACGTCTTATAAAATAAAGGCGTGGTTTTTTAATTAAGATTGGATAGTACTGGCATCATATTTATAGCAAAATTAATGCAAAAATCATACTTAATACAACCGAGATGATGGTTTGTGTGATTTTTGTAAGTAAAAAATATTTATAACTTATTTTTGCTTTAGATAAAAATACAATAGATTGCAAGTGTATAGATAATCCACCAAAAGAAATTAAGCCACACAAAACTGTTGTTAGCAAAATAGGATTAAGCGTTAAACTAGAAATTTGCAAGCAACCGTTTGTTACTTCAAATATTCCACCTATTATACCTTTCATTACTAAAACAAAATTACTTAAATTAATTGTGTTTAAAATTGGATTTAAAACCACAAAAACTAACTCTACCAAGGCAAAACAGAAAGCAATGGATCCACCAACCATTAATGTTGAAATTGCTGCGTTTAACATAATTTCATTAAATGATTGTTTTTTGTTTAAATGCTGAATTGCTGTTGTATTGCCATTTTTGTATGTATTGATTGTTTTTTTTACGGGATATTTTTTATCTAAAAACCATTTATATATAAGCCCATTTATTAAACTAGAAGATAAGTGGCATATCAAAATTATTAATCCAATTTTAGTATTAAATATCATACTTGTAGCAATACAACCCATTATAAACATTGGACCTGATGTAGAACAAAAAGAGCACAAAATTTTAGCGCTTTTATTATCTATTAAATTTTGGTTATAAAATTCAGTTATTAAGCTTGCACCAACAGGGTATCCAGATATAACGCTCATTGCAAAAATATAACCACCATATTTGCAATTATATATTTTTTCAAATGGTCTATTTAAAATATAAAAAACCCTCATTGTTTTATCGTTTTGCATTAAAAGTTTTGTTAGGATTAAAAAAACAAATAAACTAGGCAAAACAATAGTGGCCCAAACCTTAAACCCATTAAATGTTGATGTTATATAGGGTTGAGGATTTG
>JAFQOM010000184.1 GCA_017403205.1 Clostridia bacterium
ATGCTTATCCAAACGGGAAAGCGGGTGATGTTGAGGCAGTTGTTAAAATTTTTGAGGGTGGTGTGGACATAGAAATATCTGATTTTGGCATAGGAATAGATAATCTAGACCAAGCTAAACAACCTTTTTATACTTCAAAGCCAAATTCCGAAAGAAGTGGTATGGGTTTTACAGTTATGGAAAGTTTTATGGATGAGGTTGTAATAATAAACAAACCAACTGGAGGACTTAAAGTATTTTTAACAAAAAATATTTTGCAGGAAAACGCCATAAACCAAACAAAATCGGTTAGATAAAAGAAGGTGGCTTTTTGTGCAAGATAACGATACAACATTAATTCTTTTACAAAAGGCAAAAAATGGCGATGAGTTGGCCAAAAATACATTAATAGAAAACAACTCTCCACTTGTTAAAAGTATTGTAAGACGATACAAAAACAAAGGGGTGGAGTATGATGATTTGTTTCAACTAGGCTGTGTTGGTTTTTCAAAAGCAATTAATAACTTTGACCAAAGTTTTAATGTTAAATTTTCAACTTATGCAGTCCCTATGATAGCCGGCGAAATAAAAAGATTTTTAAGAGATGATGGCAGTATTAAAGTAAGTAGATCGATTAAAGCTAAAAATTATATTATGCAAAAGTTTATTGACGAGGTAAGAATAAAAACAGGAGAGCCTCCATCAGTAAAAGATTTGTCTGACAAGTTTAAAATAGATGAAGCTGAGGTAATGTTTGTTTTGGAATCTTCTAAAATGCCTATATCTATTTATGATAATTATGAGCAAGATTCATCTTCAGGGCAGTCGGTTTTAGATAAGCTAATAATAGCCGATGAGGCCTCTAATATGTTAGATAAAATGGTCTTAATTGATGCGATAAAAAGTTTAGACATTAAAGATAAAAAGCTTATACTGTTAAGATATTTTAGAGATAAAACTCAAAGCGAAGTTGCAAAAATATTAAATGTTTCTCAAGTTCAAGTAAGCAGGTTAGAAAGTAAAATTTTAGCAAAAATCAAAAACAAAATAAAAGACTAAAAAAGCAACAAAAAGATGTTGCTTTTTTTATGTTTATACTTTATAATCACTCATGTTAAATAATTTATATCTTTTGGGGATATGGCGCAGTTGGTAGCGCGTTTGAATGGCATTCAAAAGGTCGTCGGTTCGATCCCGATTATCTCCACCAAAAACCCATTTTATTAAGAAAATGGGTTTTTTATTTTAGCACTATAAGACGACAAAATTTTATTAAAAATTATTTGACGTCAGTAACAATCAAGTGTTAATATCAAATTAGATTAAGAGGTGAAACAATGAAAAAATTATCTAAAATTATGGCTTGTTTTGCTATGGGCGTTCTTGGCTTAATAGGTTTAACTGGCTGTACAACAGAAGAAATTAAAAAAAACACAGCTTCCGCAGTTGAATCTTCAACAGGTGTTGTTGCTATAGAATACTCTCAAGGTTTGGCAAGGGACTTGCTTTCTTATGCGATAGGAAATATGTATAACTCAGCTTATTCAATGTTTATTGAAGTTAAGACTTATAACTCTGATCACTATATAAGTTCATATACATCTGTGGGTTCTTATGTATACAATAAAACAGATTATACCATATGTGTCCCAGATAATTTTATAATTGAAAACTCAAAAAAAGTTGAATATACATGCAGTTCTATAGTAACAAAGTTGTTAGATACTGATACGGGTATAGGCGATTATTATTATCTTGTTACAGCTGTTTCTAATGAAGAAGAACCAAAAATCATTAAAACTTACCAACAAACTACAACAATTGGTATTGGACCTGGAGACTTAACATACCTTTTGCCTAATATAAAAAGTGGCATGTGTTATTTAGATGGTTATTCTTATGTTAATGCTGAGATTTCAAATTATAATGGACAAGAGGGAACTAATGCTTTAATATCGGTAAAAATTAAAGATGGATTAATACATGAGCTTACAGGCACAGTGCTTGATGACCGTGGATCTGTAGCAATTGTTGAGCATTATGCAATTGCCTATAAAGATCTTCCAGAAATTCCTGAGCATCCACAAACCAAACAAGAGTTAGGTGATCTTGGTTATGTAGAGGGTAATATTTGGGAGATGGTTGAAGAAGAACAATAATTGAATAATTTTATAGTTTTTAACATATAAAAGGTTTGCGCATTGCAAGCCTTTTAATTGTTTTAGTAAATATAAATAACTGTTAAGTAGATAAATTTCTATTGACAAAATTATTTTTAGTTTATATAATATGTCTGCTATGTTGTTAAATATATTAAAAGCAAAAATGG
>JAFQOM010000185.1 GCA_017403205.1 Clostridia bacterium
AAGTGGAGAAGTTGTTTTATTAGAAAATATTAGAGTCTATAAAGAAGAGGAAGAAAATGATGAAAACTTTGCAAAAGAACTTGCTTCTTTAGCTGAAGTGTTTGTTAATGATGCTTTTGGAACTGCTCATAGGGCACATGCTTCTACAGCAGGTGTTGCTCGTTATTTACCTGCGGTTGCTGGTTTTTTGATGAGTGAAGAAATTGTTTCTTTATCGAAGGCTGTAAATAATGCAGAAGGGCCATTTGTAGTCGTTTTAGGTGGTGCTAAAATTTCGGATAAAATTGGAGTTATTGCAAAACTTTTAAAAAAGGCAAATGTTTTATTGATTGGTGGAGCAATGGCTTATACATTTATTGCTGCTAAAGGTGGCAATTTAGGTATGAGTAGATACGAAAAGGATAAAATTGAAATTGCAAGCAATATTTTAGAAGAAGCGGAAAGATTAAATGTTAAAGTTGTTTTACCTGTAGATGTTGTTGTTTCTAGAGAATTTGCACCAAATGCAAAAGTTAAAGTTGTTGATGCGTTTAATATCCCTGAAGGTTATCAAGGAATGGATATTGGTGATAAAACAAGAAGATTGTTTGTTAAGGAAATAAAAAAAGCAAAAACTGTTTTGTGGAATGGTCCTTTAGGAGTTTATGAATTTAAGAAATTCCAAAAGGGAACTTTAAAAATTGCAAAAGCTGTTGCTAAAACAGATTGTGTGAGTGTTATTGGTGGTGGTGATAGTGTAGCTGCAATAACTGAACTTGGTTATGCGTCTAAAGTAACACATTTGTCAACTGGTGGAGGTGCAACTCTTAAATTTTTAGAGGGTGCAGTTTTGCCAGGAGTGGAAATGTTAGAAGATAAATAATTTTTTGGGGATTTGTTATGAAAAAGTGGATAATTGCAAACTTTAAAATGTATAAAACAATTGATGAGGCTATGGAATATGCAAATCAAATTAAAGAATTGGTTTCAGATTGTAAAGAAAAAATTGCTGTATGTCCATCATTTGTCTGTTTAGAAAAAATGGCCGGAGTTTTAGAAGATAGCAATGTTTTGGTAGGTGCTCAAAATTGTGCAGATGAAATTGAGGGTGCCTACACTGGCGAGGTAAGTGCTAAAATGATAAAAAGCACAAAAGCCCAGTTGGTTATAATTGGTCATAGCGAAAGAAGAAGATATTATGGCGAAACTGATGTAAAACTTGCTAAAAAATTAAAATTAATTTTAAAAGAAGATTTAATTCCTGTAGTTTGTTTATCTGATGAAGGCTCAAAAGATTTAGAAGAAACTGTTAGAGAACAATTAGATATTGTTTTAGAAGGAATAGAATCAACAAATATTATCTTAGCATTTGAACCTGTTTGGGCTATAGGAACAGGAAAAACCATGGAATTAGAGGATATTGAAAAAACTCTATCAGTAGTAAAGAACATTGCTAAAGAATATTTAGGTTTTATGCCAGAAGTATTATATGGTGGAAGTGTTAATGCGAACAACGCTAGAGAGATTTTAGAGTTAAAATCAGTAGATGGCGTTTTGGTTGGTGGTGCAAGTAAAAATCCATATGATATGGCAAAAATCTGCATGGCAAGAAGCGACTCTTAAGAGTATTGACTTTTGGGTGTTATTGTGGTAAAATTATCGTCAATGAGGGGATAATATGTTTGATATTTTGGTTGCATTAAACATTCTTTTAAAACAAACAGAAAAACAAAGGAATTTAACTTTTCTATATGTTAGCTTGTTTGCCTTACTTTGTTTAATGTTATTCATGGATTCAAGAGAAAGAAAGAGAATTGTAGATAATAAATTATTAAAAAAAATTGTTATTGTGATGCTTGTTATTGCAATAATAGCTATGGCTATATTATATTTTATGTCATAAAAAAATAAAAACTGCTTGCAGGGACAAAAGATATATGGTATAATACTAGCGTTTTGGAGGATTTTATGAATAAGTTTATTAATTTGAATAGTTTACTTGCTGCAAATGATGCGGAAATGCCAGCATGGGTTGTTAAATCATTCCCAACAATCAAAATTGTTCTTGCTGTGTTAATTTGTATTTGTGCAATTTTTATTATTGTTGCTTCATTGTGTCAAAAATCTGAAGCTGGTGGATCTAATGCAATCACTGGCCAGGCAGACACATTTTATAACAGAAACAAAGGTGAGTCTTTACAAGGTAAGATAAAAAAATGGACTGTTATTGCATCAATTGTAATTTTAGTTCTTTGTGTGTTATTCTTAGTTGTTAACACTATTTATAAAGGATATTAGAAAATGGGGCGTTTGCTCCATTTTTTTATTATTATGAATAAAATTATATTTAACGATAAATACTAGAAATAATTAATAAGGGAGGGTTAAATATGATTATTGCAAACATCGTTGCTTTAT
>JAFQOM010000186.1 GCA_017403205.1 Clostridia bacterium
ACCTGAACTATCCTTTCTTAATCCATCTTTTAATTTTCTGTTTTAAATATAGAACAGCTGCGTCTTTTCGAATCATTACAAGAGAACAGTATTTTTTTGACAACCATTTTTCAACAGTTTTATATACAAGTTTATTTACTATTGGGCACCCTTTAAAGAAATGAAACCCATGCGCTGTATAAATAACAGGTATTTTGAACTTTTTGCCAATTAATCTGCCCATAACAGCACCAACAGGTTGTTGACAATAAACAACGTCATACTGTCTTTCTTTTTGCAATTTTTTAAGTTGAGAGTATCCCTTTAAGTTTTTTAAACTTATTGGATTTCTTTTAAAATCTATATTAAAAACATTTACTCCCGTTTGTGCTTTTATATCATCAAACCAAAAACCGGTTTTTGCACACACACACTCAACAGTATTACCCCTACTTTGTAAGTGTTTTATGTGAGGCAATAAAAACTGCCAGATCATATTATCCGTTGTAGCTATAACTAAAATCTTTTTATTATTAAGCATTATAAATTTCCCTTTTTTTTATTAACAAAAAATAATATAACATATTTTATTTTAATTTACTAATGATTAAAGCATTAAATAGTAAAAAAATAAAACACACAATTTATTATAAAAAACCTTGTGTGTTTTATCGTGAATAAACAAATAAAACTAATAAAACCTCTATACTAAAAATAAATAGAAGAATATAAAGAAGTTTTGATGTAAATATTTTTTTAAACAAACTCTTTTTGGTTGGTTTTTTCCTTTCACTATTTTTAAAGTAACGCATTGACATTTCTTGTTCATAGTTTTTGCCAACCATTTTGCGCTCTTCTCTTAATTCTCTTTTAATAGCTTTATCTTCCTTTCTCAATTGAGCGGCGCTTGGTCTTGTATTAATATTGTGATTCATATCATAATTACGACGTCTTTCTGGATCTTTTAATACACTATAAGCCTCTGTTAATAAAGCTGCATAACGCTCAGCATAAATCTTATCACCCGTATAAACATCTGGATGATACTTGGAAACTAAGCTTATGAACGCTTTTTTAATTTGCGCTTGAGTTGCATTTGTTCGAACTCTTAGAACCTCGTAAAAATTTTTCATGCTTTAATTATAGCATTAAAAAATAGGGTTTGCAAATGTTTTAATGTTTATTGTATTTATACACTTATTACAAAAAAATAAATTATTTTAAATTTAATATCCTTTTTATAAATATGCCTGTTTTGCTTTCTTTAATCTTTGCAACTTGTTCAGGCGTTCCCTTTGCAACAACTTCACCGCCTTTATCTCCGCCATTAGGGCCAAGATCTATGATATAGTCTGCAACTTTAATTACATCTAGATTATGTTCAATAACAACCACTGTATTACCCTTTTCTACCAAACTTTGCAATATGCTTATTAATTTTTTTATATCATAACTATGCAAGCCTGTTGTTGGCTCATCCAAAATATATAAAGTTTTGCCTGTTGATCTTTTGCATAATTCGGTTGCAAGTTTAACTCTTTGTGCCTCACCACCACTTAATGTTGTTGCACTTTGACCCAGTTTAATATAACCAAGCCCCACATCATACAAGCATTGAATTTTATTTTTTATAGAAGAAATATTTTCAAAAAAAGTTAAAGCTTCTTCTACAGTCATCTCTAAAACGTCACTAATGCTTTTACCTTTATACTTTACT
>JAFQOM010000187.1 GCA_017403205.1 Clostridia bacterium
AACTAATAAAAGTTGTTTCCTTAAGCTGTATGGAGCACAAAAATAATTGTATTGTTTTTGCATCAGATTATAATTTACTAAAAGAACAATTAAAAAACAACAATATAAATTTTTTTGAATATCCATTTATTAATGCTTTTGGGGTTGAACTATATAATGATCAAATTATAAAGTTTGCTAAAACAAATATGGTGGAGTATATCTCTAAACAATCTAAAGTATTTGCTCAAATAGATGTTTCAAAAAAGATTTTAAAAACACACAAATTTTATAAAAAAGATATTAAAGGTCAAAATGTGACAATTGCTTTTATAGACACCGGCATTAATCCACATTTAGACTTTGTAATTCCTAAAAACAGAATTAAAAAGTTTGTTGATTTAATTAACAAAAAAACACTTTCTTATGATGATAATGGGCATGGAACTTTTGTGTCTAGCATCGCGTGTGGTGGAGGATTAATTAGCAACAAAAAATATAGTGGGATAGCTCCAAAGGCAGATATTGTTTCTATAAAAGCTCTTGCTGAAAATGGTGAAACGGGGGCGTATAAAATACTAGAGGCCATGCAGTGGGTGTATGATAATTATAAAAAATATAACATAAAAGTTGTGTGTATGAGTTTTGGATCTTCTCCGTTAGATCAAAATGATCCACTTGTTGTTGGTGCAGAAAGTTTATGGAATCTTGGCATAGTGGTTGTGGCAGCTGCAGGAAACAGTGGCCCCCAACAAGTGACCATTAAGTCGCCAGGAGTATCTAGCAAAATAATTACTGTTGGTGGTATGGACGATCAAAGACACATGGATGGAACATATAGTCAGAAAGAGTTTTGTGTTGCTGATTTTTCTTCAAGAGGACCTGTTCCACCTTATTTTAAACCTGACATCGTGGCTCCTGCTGTTAATATTACTGGCGCCAAATTTGAAGGGTTTTATACTAAAATGAGTGGAACAAGTGTAGCTACGCCAATGATTGCGGGTGTTTGTGCACTATTGTTAAATTACAACCCAAAATTAAGCCCAGATCAAATAAAATCAAGGCTTTTACGCCATTGTAAAAAAATTTCAACAGATTATAATGACGATGGATATGGTCTGGTTGACTTGGATGGATTAATAATCGATTAATTTAAACTAAACGACCAATTTGATTTGACAATCATTTTTTTAAAAATATATAATTTAAATATAACAATATTTAAAAACTTAAATTGAGTAAGGAAAAATTTTCATGTCAAATAAATTTGTGTCTATTTTAGACTTTGGCAGTCAAAAGTTAACAGTTGTGGTTGGCGTAAAAGATGTAAACAACTCTATAAGTGTTAAAGGTTTTGCGCAAGAATATTACGAGGGGTTTTGTGACGGTGAATTTTTAGATGCTAAAGGTGTAGAAAAAGCAATAAAAAAAGTTGTTAATAATGTAGAAGAAAACTTAAGCATTAAAATAAAAGAATTAATTGTTGGCGTGCCAACTGAGTTTTGTTATTCTTTATGCAAAAATATAACTCAAAATTATTTAAAGCCTAAAAAGATATCCGCAGATGATATTGAT
>JAFQOM010000188.1 GCA_017403205.1 Clostridia bacterium
AACCAAAAAATCGGTAAAACTTGATGTAGATGTTATTATTTCATTTTGATTAAAACCGTCTAAACATATAAGATTTTTAGATTGTAATTTAGATGTGTCAATTTTATATGCTCCTTGCATTGTTGTTTCTTCGGTTGCAGTAAACAAAGCCTCTATATTAACAGGTAAAGAAGTATCTAAAATACTTAAAATAATTGCAACACCAATACCATTGTCTGCCCCTAATGTCGTGTCGTTTGCAATTAAAAAATTTTGTTTTTGCAATATTTCAATTTTATCAGTTTCAAAAGCGAAGTTTTTGTTTAAAGCTTTTACACAAACCATATCTGTATGGGCATGCAAAATAACACTATCCTTATTGCAAGTTTGCTTATAAATTATTACATTATTGTATTTATCTGAATAATATTTTAAATTTCTTTCTTTAGCAAAATTTATTAAGTAATTTTTTATCTCTGTTTCGTTGCCGGATTGCCTTGGTATTTGAGAAATTTGTTTAAAATATTTATAAACACTTTCGTTTATTAATGTTTTCATAGATTTTCCTAAAATTGTAAATTATAAAATTAAATTTAAATAAACTAAATCATTATTGTTCAATTGTTATTGCTGGATCATCTATTGTATTTGGCGTTTTGTTTAAAATATTTGTTGTAGCCACCGATCCATCTTCAAATTGATGCGTATAAGTCTCAAAACCACCTATTTGAGATTGAGTTGCAATTTGTTGAAATCCACTAGTTACACTAATCTGAGAATCTTGTTCATCTCTTGTTAATACTATGCTTGGTGATTCTACAGTTACTGGTTGTTGGATAAATGGTCTGTATAGCAACAACGAAAGACCTTCCTTAGAATCTGAATCTGAATAATAACCAACAAAATTACCCAGCCTATTTAAAATTTTTAAACTGCCTGGATTATCATAACTTACTTCATATGCCATGCCAACAGGTGCCCCCGGTTCATTTTTGCCATATTGCTCTGTAGCCTGGGTTGTTATTGAAGATAATCTAGAAGCAAGACCTAAACCACCAAATTCTGGGCTTACATATAGCCCACCCAATGTGCTAACTCTGCCTTGAACTTCATCTTTTGGTAGATAGAAATAAGGGTATCCTTCTGGAAACTCTTTAGAAACAGATATCCCAGTAAGCCTATCGTTGTAATAAGCACCTATAAATTGATATCCCTTTGATAAATATTCTTCTACTTGTTGATCATTTAAAGGTCGCATTTGGCGTGTTAAACCTCTATATGTTCTATAAAAATCAACAATCTCTCCTGCCGTTTTTGGTGATCTAAATGAAAAATCAGAATTAACTAAAGCTCTGTTTTCCTCTTCCATCCTTTGTTGTACATAATCTTTTAAATTCATCTTAAAATTTTCTCCATACTAAACTGTTATAATGGAACTTAATTTTGATGGTTTTGCGCTAAAAACTTTTTATAAAACAAAAAAACCACAAGTTTTGAGCGCATTTCAAAACTGTGGTTTTAAAAATTAACCATTGTCTTGATAGCCCTCCATAGCAAAAACTATGACAGTTCAAAGCATGTTTTGCTTTGAACCAACCAAAAACCTTATACAGTTTAAAAGTTTTTGATTTCGGCAACTTTTCCTTTCAAAAACAGGCAATTTCTGTGTCCTGATTAATACTTATAAAAGTCGCGCCTCTATCCTAATATAACAATATTATTTTAACACATTAAAACCACTTGTCAAGAGTGGTTTTTAGGCATTAATTATTTTTCTTCTTTTTCTTTTGATTTAACTGCAACTACTTCTTTTCCGTTGTAGTAACCGCATTCACCACAAACTGTGTGTGGTTTAATTTTTGCTTTGCAATGTGGGCATTCAACTAGAGTTGGAGCTGTTGCTGTCCATGTAGCCTTTCTACTGTTTCTTCTTGCTTTACTTACTTTTCTTTTTGGAACTGCCATTTTTATTTATCTCCCCTGTTTATTTTTTAAAATCTCAAACGGATTATCAAGATTTTCCATTTCTTCTTTTAAAACTTGACAACTGCATGATGTTGTATTTTTGTTTTTGCCACAAATACTACATAAGCCTTTGCAATCGTCCTTGCACAACAATCTAGAAGGCATATTAAGCAGCAATGCGTCTTCAATAGGTTTGTCAAGTTCAATGCAAGTTTGATTTAAAATAAGATAATCTTCTTCACTATGAGATGCAGAATTTTCTATAAAATCTTCTGTTAATCTAAAAGATATTACCTTATTAATTTGTTCGCCACAATTGTCACAATAAGCAAGCACATCAAAACTAACCATTGCGTCAAGGTTAAGTTTGTCATCTTCATAACAATATGTACCCTCTACCTTAGCTGGTGTTAATATTTGATAATTTTTACCTGAAACAAGATCTTTATCCAATTGAATCTGGGTTTGAA
>JAFQOM010000189.1 GCA_017403205.1 Clostridia bacterium
AATTCCATAAAAACTCCTATGTTTATAATAAGTTTAATCTATTTATTTTTTTTTGTCAAAGAATTTTAAACACGTTCTTTACTTTTTTTTAAAATTATGTTATAGTTTTTATATGGATAGTATTTTAAATAATGATGCATACTTAAAGAATGCGTTGGTTTTGGCGTATTTAGGAGATGCTGTGTTTAACTTAAGAACTAGAGATTTTTTAGTTAAATCGTACGATTACAAGCCAAATCAACTTAATAAAATGGCAAATTCTATTGTCTGTGCAAAAAATCAGGCAGACATTATGAAAATTTTAAAACAAGAGTTAAATGAACGAGAACAAGATATTGCTATTAGGGCAAGAAACACTCATTTAAACAATAATAAAGCCAAAAATAGCACAATAGAAGAATATAGTTTAGCAACTCAGTTCGAGGCTGTTGTGGGATATTGGTACCTAAATAATGAAGAAGAAAAAATAAACAATATGTTTAAAAAATATGTAATAGAAAAATGGAGAGATAAATGATTGTAGAAGGAATAAATGTCGTAAGAGAATTGCTTAAGGCAGACACTAAAATAGAAAAAATCATTGCAGAAGATACAGATAATAGAGATGTAATCGGTTTAGCAGATTTAGCAAGGGCTAAAGGTGTATGTGTAGAAATTGTGGATAAACAAAAATTAGAACGTATTGCTAAACAGAAAACTCAAGGAATTATTGCTTTCATTCCTAATTATAATTATTGTGAAGTAGACGATATTCTATTAAATGCAGAAAGAAAAGGTGAAAAACCATTTATTGTAATTCTAGATGGTATAACAGATCCACATAATTTAGGTGCAATTATAAGAACTTGCGAATGTGCGGGGGTTCATGGTATTATTATTCCTGAAAACCGTGCGTGTGAGGTAAACAACACGGTGTATAAAACAAGTGCTGGGGCAATTGTTCATATACCAGTGGCAATGGTTACAAACTTAACAAGAACAATTAATGGTCTTAAAAAACAAAATATATGGGTGTATGCCTTAGAGGCTGGAAACAAAAAGGTGTATAATGCAGACTTTACTTATCCAACCGCTTTGGTTGTTGGCAGTGAAGGTAAGGGTGTTAGTAGGCTGGTTTTAGAAACTGTAGATGAAGTTGTATCACTAGATATGTTTGGTAAAGTTAATAGTTTAAATGCGTCTAATGCGGCAGCAATTGCCGTTTATGAAGTTATACGTCAAAGGAGAAAATAGTTTGCAAGAAAGTAAAATCAACAAATTAGTTAAATTATCTAAAGAAAACGATGCCAATGCAACTGAAGAATTGTTAACAATGTTTAAATCTAAGGTTACAGCAATTTGTCGTGAGTACTTTTTAATAGGTGCTGAGTTTGATGATTTAATTCAAGAGGGTATGATAGGTTTATACAAAGCAATAAGTGTTTACGACGACACTAAAAATCATAATTTTAGTGCTTTTGCATCGCTTTGTATTCATCGTCAATTGCAAAATGCCGTTAAAAATGCCAACAGAAAGAAAAATAATCCTCTTAATAGTTATGTTCCAATTAAATATTATGATGGCACAAGAGATACAGATGAAGATGGCGTAACCAATCTTGTTATTGTGGATGACACTAGCAATATAGAACAAAATTACATAGATAACGAACTAAAGGCAATTGTGGTTAGTAAGGTAAAAAATATGCTAACAGAACAGCAATTTAATATTTTAAAGCTATTTTTAAATGGCGAAAGTTATATAACAATTGCAAAAACATTTGACTTAACAACTAAACAAGTAGATAATATGTTGCAAGCAATTAAGAAAAAACTAAAAACAATTCAAGGAGAAGTGTAAATGAATTTAGCGTTATATAGAGAATTTAGACCTAAAAACTTTGATGAAATTGTTGGCCAAGACTTTATTGTAAAAACTCTTAAAAATCAAATTAAAACCAACAGACTAACCCATGCTTATTTGTTTTGCGGTCCAAGAGG
>JAFQOM010000190.1 GCA_017403205.1 Clostridia bacterium
TCCCCAATGTAAAATTATAGAATATGATGAGATAATCACTAATGTAAAAGAGAATTTTGAAAGCTGTTTGCCGCCTTTGTCGGTAGCGGTTTTCACAACAGAAAAAGACTAAAAGAAAAGAACACCGAGCCTTAAATGCTCGGTGTTTTATGTTATTCAGCATTGCTTGTTGTGGCGGCTTTTTTAGGCGGTCTGCCTCTTCTTTTTACAGGGGGAGAAACTGTATCGGTTTCTTTAGCTTCTATTTCTTTAGCAGTTTTTGTTTTGCGTGTTGTGGTTTTTTTTGCTTTCAGTTCCTCTATGCGAATGGAAATCATTTCGTTAATAAGTTCTTTTTGAGAAATTGTTTCTTTAAGCCTTACTATTCTAGATTCCATCAAACACTCTTCCGTCGCCTTCTTTTTTGAAGCTACATAAACCTCACTTGCACTATTCCCTTCAACAATAATACAAGCTAAGCACGGAGCTTGTTTATTTTTATTAATATATTGTTTTTCTATTTTGTTTTTAACTTCCAATCTAATGTTAGAAGCTAATTTCTTTCCATCTATTATTTTCATACTTCTATTAAACCACAAAATAGAATAAACATACAACAAAAGTTTAAACTTTTTTTTATTTTTAGTTAAATGTTATAAATCATTTTCTTTTTTTTTCAAGTAATGATAAAATAAATAGGATTCAAGGAGGGATAATCTTATGACAAAATTAAAAGATATTGATTTAGAGGTTTATAGAGCTATTAAAAAAGAAGAAAAAAGGCAAAGAGAACACATTGAGTTAATTGCAAGCGAAAATTTCACAAGCACAGCTGTTCGTGAAGCAATGGGTAGCGTTTTAACAAATAAATATGCAGAGGGTTATCCCGGAAAAAGATATTATTGTGGTTGCGAAAATGTTGATATTATTGAAACACTCGCTATTGAAAGAGCAAAGCAATTGTTTGGTGCTGAACATGCTAACGTTCAACCCCACTCTGGTGCAAACGCAAACTTTGCCGTTTATGTTGCCCTTTTAAAACCGGGCGACACAATACTTGGCATGAGCCTTCCAGCAGGTGGCCATTTAACACACGGAACAAAAGTTAATGTTTCTGGTAAACATTTTAACGCTATTAGTTATGAACTTAACCCAGAAACAGAACTTATCGATTATGAAAACATTCAAAAGTTAGCAAACGAACACAAACCAAAACTTATTGTTGCCGGTGCTAGTGCATACCCAAGAAAAATAGATTTTAAACGTTTTAGAGTAATTGCAGATAGTGTTGGAGCATATTTAATGGTAGATATGGCTCACATTGCAGGTTTAGTTGCTGCTGGCCTTCACGATAATCCAGTTGAGTATGCAGACGTTGTTACCACAACCACACATAAAACCCTTCGTGGCCCACGTGGAGGAATGATTTTATGCAAAGCAGAACTTGCTAAAAAAATAGATAGTGCAGTTTTCCCAGGAACTCAAGGTGGCCCACTAGAGCACGTTATTGCAGGAAAAGCTGTAATGCTTAAAGAAGCATTAAGCGAAGATTTTGTTTCATACCAAAAACAAGTTATTAAAAACTGTCAAGTTTTAGCTGAAGAACTTAAAAAATATGGTTTCAGATTAGTTACCAACGGAACAGACAATCACTTAATTTTAGTTGACCTAACACCATTTAATGCAACCGGTAAAGAGATTTCTGAACTTCTCCACAAAGCAAACATAACAACAAACAAAAACAGTATTCCAAACGAACCATTAAGTCCAACAGTTACAAGTGGGCTAAGGCTTGGAACCCCAGCTGTTACAACAATTGGAATGAAAGAACCAGAAATGAAACAAATTGCTAACTTTATTTATCGCATTGTAACTGAAAAACAAAAAGCCGTAAAAGAAGTTAAAAAAGAAGTTTTAGAACTTATGAAAAAGTTTAGATAAAAGTTGAAGCACCTTAAATGGTGCTTTTTTATTGACTTTTTTATGTTTAATTTTTATTATATTATTATGGAAAAATTAGAAATTAAAATAGCAACAGAACAAAATGCTTCTGTTATAAAAAGTATTATTAACAAAATGTATGGCATAGAGTATGAAAAAAGAAGTCTCGACAAAATAAGTGAGGCAATTAAAAACAAACTAGAGTTTTTTACCTTGGCCTATCTTGATAATCAAATTATAGGTTTTGCTGGCGCATCTAAAAATAAAGATTATTTAGATGTCGCACCGAATTCTGTTGCCGTGATAGATTATATTTATATTGAAGAA
>JAFQOM010000191.1 GCA_017403205.1 Clostridia bacterium
CTCCCCGAAGCTTATCGCAGCTTATCACGTCTTTCATCGGCGCCTAGTGCCAAGGCATCCGCCGTACGCCCTTCATAGCTTGATCGTATATATCTATAAGACAAATTGCTAATATTGCTTACGTTTACTTTTGTTTGTTATTTCTAACAAACGGTGCCATTTGCATTTTCTAAGATTTTTTGATTTATCTTGTTAATTTTGACTCAGCGTAATTATAATTATATTCAGTTAAAAACGGTTTGTTTTTAGCTTATTGTAATTTGCGTATTACACTAGATAAAAATATTTGATTAACTCTGATTCTCACATAATATTTAACTAAAAGTTCAATATATGTTTTTCAAATAATATGCAGTTGTCAATGTGCGAAACCGATTAGAGAATATTTTGCAAAAAAAATTGGATAAGATAATCTATTCTCCACTATTATTATATTGCTATAATATTTATAGTGTTAAAATTAATTTTCTTATCCAGAGGTATTTATATTAAAATACATGGTTTTGCATTCTAGCTATTCGGTTGTTTTTGTCCGCTATTTCGTGCGGAACTCTCTTATAATACCAAACTTAAAACTATTTGTCAACACTTTTTAAAAGTTTTTTAAAAAATTTTTGAAAAAGTTTTGTTTGGTTCGTTCTGGCCAGGTTTTAAAGGTTTAAAACCAAATCTGCGCTTGAACGTGAACATATAATACACCCTTTTAATATCAATGTCAATAGTTTTTTTTATTTTTTTTAAACTTTTTTCTTTTTTTTAAAATACAGTCATTTTTATTTGATTATTTTTTTTTGTTATGCTAACATACTATTATATAATATATATATTTGTATATTATTATCCTATTATATAAAGGAGTAAAACATATGCAAAGTTCAGCATTAATTGAAGAAGATCTTGTTTTCACAATTGATGATACAAGAAGTGATGAAGAATCTCCACTTTTACACACAAACAGAACTGCAAACATTGCAAGCTTTATTGTTCATGAGGCATGCAGAAATTTTTATAAAGATTTTAAAAGCAGATGGATACCCTCTTCTTTTATCGAATTTTACTTTGAAGAATATAAAAGATATGGTTTTTTATCTGAAAAATTCTTAATTCCTTTTTTCAAAATTTATAAAAACATTGATATTCCAGCATTAGTCAACCACTACTATCATTGCCAATATAACGTTATCGTTGCAAAAAGAAAAACACGATCTGACATGTTTTATCTAATTGAAAAAAACTATTATCTAGATTGCAACATTGCAGATAACGATATTTTAGGAATCTTTGACCCAGACCTTTATAAAGATTTAGGACTAATTGCAAACCATTTAAGCAGTTCAGATGAATTGGTTACTATAAATGAAAAATACCAATACTTCATGCTTAAAAAATACATTCTAAAAACAGACAATAATAAAGAAATTAAAAAAGCTCAAAAAATCGCTTTAAAGAAAATTGAAGAAGAAAACAAATTAGAATCACAACAAACAGTTCTTGTTGGAACACAAACAAAACTTCCTTCACAAAAAGGTAAAGTTATTAAAGTTTTGTTCCCAAAACTCAGTTTGCCTAGCCCATACCCTATTCTACTAGATAAAAGCAGAATTAATTC
>JAFQOM010000192.1 GCA_017403205.1 Clostridia bacterium
AAAACTAAGGAGAAGACTTATGAAAGTTTTATTAAAGCATAGGGACATTGTAAAAGCTTGCAAAAAAATAGGTAAGGAAATAACAAAAAAATATAAAGACAAAGAGGTTGTTGTTGTATGTGTGTTAAAGGGGGCGGCTCCATTTCATGCAGAACTTATAAAAAATATAGATTTGCCTATGCAAACGGATTATATTCAAGTAAAAAGCTATGAAGGCACAGAAAGTACTGGTGTTATAACTTTAAAAAAAGATTTGGATATTGATATAGAAAATAAAAATATTGTTATTGTAGAAGATATTGTTGATACAGGTAATACACTTTTATGGGTAAAACAAACATTAGAAAAAAGAAACCCTGCATCTATTACATTTGTTTCTATGTTAGATAAACCTAGTCGCAGAAAGGTTGATTTTAAACCAGATTATACTGCATTTACAATAGATGATTTGTTTGTTTATGGTTTTGGGTTGGACTTAGATGAAAAATGCCGAAACTTAAAAGATCTTTATGTAAAATAGTATTTAAAAACTAAGTAACCTTACTTAGTTTTATTTTTTATTTTTGTATAGATTTTTAATAAAAAGAACAATTGCTAAATACTTGCAAATTGTAGTTAAAATAATTTATAATATATAAGATAATTTAAAGTTAGGTATATTATGGATAGGCAAAAAAATATTAGAAACTTTTGTATTATAGCGCATATTGATCACGGTAAAAGTACTCTTGCAGACAGACTTATTGAAAAAACAGGAACTTTGTCTTCAAGAGATTTAACTGAGCAAGTTTTAGATAGTATGGATTTGGAACGTGAGCGTGGTATTACAATAAAATTAACACCAACAAGAATGTTTTATAGTTACGATGGTGAAGAGTATATACTAAATTTAATTGATACACCTGGGCACGTTGACTTTACGTATGAAGTATCTAGATCTTTAAAAGCTTGTGAAGGTGCAATACTAGTGGTTGACGCAACACAGGGCGTGCAAGCTCAAACATTGGCAAATGTTTATTTGGCACTTGACAATGATTTGGAAATTATACCAGTTATAAACAAAATAGACTTGCCAAGCGCGAGGGTTGATGAAGTAAAAAGAGAAATTGAAGAAGTTATTGGTATTGATTGTAGCGATGCGCCTCTTATTTCTGCTAAAGAAGGAATTAATATTGAAAGTGTTTTAGAGGCTATTGTTAAAAAAATTCCTGCCCCAAAAGGCAAAGAAGAAGAACCTTTAAAATCTCTTATTTTTGACAGTTATTACGACAATTTTAAAGGAGCCGTTAGTCTTGTTAGGGTTTTTGATGGTGATGTGAAGCAAAACTCTAAAATTAAAATGATGAAAACAAACAAGACTTATGATGTAACAGAGGTTGGTGTTTTTTGCCCAAGACCTATGGCTACAAAAACTCTAAAAGCGGGTGATGTAGGTTATATTGCAGCCAGCATAAAAAATGTGTCTGAAACAAAAGTGGGCGATACAATAACAAGTGCTGAAAATCCTACAAAAGAACCACTAAGTGGTTATAAAGATGTAAAACCTATGGTATACTGCGGCGTATTTTTAACGGATGGCGCAAGGTATAATGACTTAAAAGATGCATTAGAAAAATTAAAACTAAATGATGATTCTATTCAATATTCACCAGAGGTTTCTACGGCGTTGGGTTTTGGCTTTAGATGTGGATTTTTAGGTCTTTTGCATTTGGAAATTATTACAGAACGTCTTGAAAGGGAATTTAATTTAGATATTATCACAACAGCGCCAAGCGTAAGCTATAATGTGTATAAAACAGATGGAAGTATGATAGAGGTGTCTAATCCTGCTTCATTGCCACCTGTTGTTGAAATAGAACAAATTCAAGAGCCTATAGCAAGTGTTTCTATATACACTCCGCCGACATATGTTGGTAATATTATGGAGTTGTGTCAAGGTAAAAGAGGTGTGTATTTAGATATGCAATATCTTGATGCAAATAGGGTTTTATTAACATATGAAATACCTTTAAATGAAATTGTTTATGACTTTTTTGACGGGTTAAAATCCAGGTCAAAAGGTTATGCAAGTTTAGATTATGAAATAAATAAATATCAAAAAAGCGATTTGGTAAAACTAGATATTTTATTAAATCAAGAAAAATGTGATGCATTAAGTATAATTGTTCACAAAGATAGTGCATATGCAAGAGGTAAAAAGTTGGCAGAAAAACTAAAGGAAGTAATTCCAAGACAGCTGTTTGAACTTCCAATTCAAGCATGTATTGGGTCTAAGGTTATAGCCAGAGAAACTGTTAAAGCTATGCGCAAAGACGTTTTGGCAAAGTGTTATGGCGGCGATATTTCACGTAAGAGAAAGTTATTAGAAAAACAAAAGGAGGGTAAAAAGAAAATGCGTCAAATAGGTTCGGTAGAAATACCTAGCGAAGCCTTTATGAGCATTCTTAAACTAGATTAATATGAAAAAATTATCACTTTATATTCATATTCCATTTTGTACACACAAGTGTCAATATTGTAACTTTGTTTCATATTGTAACAGTGAAAATAAAATGGACCCTTACATTAATGCTGTTTGTCAAGAAATTAAAGCAAGGGGCAAACAATACGGCAAAAGTTATGAGGTAACATCTATTTATATTGGTGGAGGTAGCCCATCTACTTTAAAAGAAGG
Organism: Clostridia bacterium; assembly: GCA_017403205.1. The sequence continues at coordinate 2,675 of JAFQOM010000192.1, forward strand.
TCTTATTGCTAAACTTATGACAGAGCTTAAGAACAATTTTAAAATTATGCAAAATTGCGAGATTAGTGTAGAAACCAATCCGGGCAGCGTTACAGAGAAAAAACTTTTAGAATACAAACTTGTTGGTGTTAACAGGTTGAGCATTGGTGGCCAAACTTTAAACAATAAAATACTAAAAGTGTTGGGTAGGCAACATACAGTTAAAGATACTGTTTCTGCTATTAAACTTGCTAAAAAAATTGGTTTTGAAAACTTAAATGTGGATATGATGTTGGCATTGCCGGGTCAAAAATTAAGCGACGTTAAAAAAATGGCTAAATTTTTAATTAAGCACGAAATTCCACATATTTCACCTTACTCACTTATTTTAGAACCATCAACACCGCTTTACAAACTTGTTTCGCAAAATAAAGTTAGTCTTCCAACAGAAGACGAAAGTGTTGAAATGTATAATTTAGTTTTTAAAATCTTAACAAAGCATGGTTACGGAAGATATGAGGTTTCAAACTTTTCTTTGCCAGATTATGAAAGTAGACATAACTTAAATTATTGGCAAATGGGGGAATATCTTGCGCTTGGTTTGGCGGGTCATTCTTATATGGATAATTATAGATTTGCAAATACTGACAACTTAAATGAATATATAGAAAAAATGCAAAAAGGGGAAATTCCTGTTGTTAGCCGTGAAAAAATTAATTTAGCGGAGAAAAAAGACGAAACCATAATGTTGGCCCTAAGAACAAGAGAAGGGTTAAACTTAAAAAAGTTTGATACCCAATTTGCTTGTCATTTTATGATGGACAAAAAGAAAGAAATAGAGTTTTTAACAAAACATAATTTTATTTCTATCAAAAATGGATATTTAAGGGTTAATGATAATGCTTTTTATGTTTTAAACAGTATTATTGCTAAACTTGTGTAAAATAAAACAAAATAGCACAAAATTTAACAAATATAGCAATTAAAAAACACCAAAGATATAGTAAAATCTTTAGGTGTTTTTTTGTAGAAACGCCTTTAAAAATTTTTTATTTTTCAACCCTCTTTTATAGTGATTTATGTGTTATTTATTTGGTTAATATGCCTATTTATTAATCAAATTAATTAATATATAATATAATTACATAATATAGGACTTTAGTTGATAGGCAAAACTAAACAATAGAGGGTATAAGTGATGATAGATAACGGATTGTTAAAGCATTATCCACAACTAGCATCTAGTGATGGTTTTTTAAAAACAAAAGACCTAGATTTAAAGCCGCTTCCAGTTAGTTTAAAGGGTGTTGCTACACCTTATTTTTATCAATCTAATGTTGTGTGGTATAAGCATGAAGATGATGGGGAAATAGAATCTCAAGTATTGCTAAGTCAACTTTACAGTAAATTAGGTTTAAAAAGCGCAATTTATATGCCGGCTGTTGATGAGCATGGAGATCACTTAACGATTTCAGATAATGTTGATACTGCAGATAATATTAGTGGTAGAAGATTTTTTAAAAGGCTTTATGAAATTTTTCCAAAAGAAGTGGTGGATGGAGAGCTTATTAAACGAGTTGCACCAGTTTCTGTTTTAACAAGCGTAGAAAAACCAAATTTAATAACTTTAGATCAAAGTATCCTTTTTGGAAGTCCAACATTTTTACCACTACTAAAAGATTATTTGAAAAAATATAAACCAGAAGAGTTTGATTTTGTAAGTTTTTTTACAAAAGATGGTATGAGAGATTTTATAAAAATGCATGTGATGGATACTGGAAGCTGTAATATAGATAGAAATTCATCAAATTTTTATTTTAAAATTGATGGATCTGGCAAAATATGTGGCATTGAAACTATTGATCATAGTATGAGTAAAAATTATCTTTTAAACGAAGGTTTTAAATATGCAACTTATATTAATTTTTTAGGCCCATTTTCAGAGGCAACAAGAACAGAAATGGTTGACGAGTTAAGAAATAATGAAACTGTTCAGCAATTTATGCTAAGGCAAGAAATGGCTGAGATTGTTGGTAATGTTGAAGTTGAAAAAACAGCCCAAGATATAAAACAAGCAACAGGTTTTGAAATAGATACTGAATATGTAGATGGGCTTGCTAGATCTTATGATAGTTTGGCAAATGACTTGGCAAGATAAGGAGGTTTTTATGCAAGATAATGGTTTGTTAAAATATTATAGAGAAAAAGCAGATAAAGCTGGGTTTTTAATTACAGGTGAGTTGCCTTTTGAAAAAGATCCTGTTGTAAAACTTAAATATAAAATGGAAGGTAGAGATTTTTATATAAAAAGATGTTATCCATTTGATGTTTGTCCTGAAGTTTTGTTAAGTCAAGTTTTTGCCGCGGCTGGATTAAAAACAGCAATATATTTACCAGCGATAGATGGACAATGTTTTGCTGTTGTTTCAAATGATGTTCAAACAGATAATACAATAAAGGGTACTCACTTTTTTGATGTTATAAGAGATAGAATAGCAACTGATACAGAAACAGCTGCTTTTAGTGGCAAAAGCGGAAGTTTGGTGGATTACACCAAATATTTGGCGCCAAAAGCAATGCATGACTTAGCGTTGTTTCAGACTTTAGACTTGGCATGTTTTAATGCAGATAGACATGTAGGAAATATTTATGCAGATTTAGAAGATCCGTATGATGAATATAGAGCATTAGGTTTTGTAGGCTTTGATTACGGTGCAAGTTTTACATCTTCTGAAACAGATCCAAGGTTGGTTAAATACTATAATATTTTTGGCACGGGCAGATCTCAAACTTTATTTGATATGCAAAACTTTTTACAACGAAAGGAAGATATCTTAAACTTTTTAAGAGAAAATGAAACGATAAACACCTTTGCACCAAGACATGAAATTGCAGAAACATTAGCAGGCATAGATACAAGAGGGATTGTTGCAGATATAAAAGAACAAACCGGCTATGATATAGACAAACATTATGCTGCGAGAATAGAAAGAAGTTTATATCAAACAGCTGAACAGCTTGATCAATAATGTATTATAAATTGTTAAAAATTTACACGCTTATTATATGTTAGGATATTAATATATATTATATCTATTTAATATCAAATATATATATAGGCGTGTTTTTTTACAAAAAAAGTGTAAAAAATTAAAGAATTAGTCTATAACCATTTTACTGTTACAAAAAAAATTGATATACTTTCAGTGTAGTATTGCTTAACAAAGGAGAAGGTATATGGCAGATTATGTAAAAATTTTTTGTGAAAACTGCGGATCACCGATAGACGCAGATATAAGTCAAGAATATGTTAAATGTAACGGTTGCGGCACTGTTTTATCAAATCCAAAATATTTAAAACAAAACAATCAAGCAACTTTTGAAAGTAGTGCGAGTGTAGGTCATCAAGAATCAGTTGGTGGTCTTAAGGGATTTTTTAAAAAGTTAGGAAAGGCTTTTTCTGTAGGTGTAAACCACAATGGAAACAGCTTTCATTATTCGCACAGCGAAGGTAATGGGGTTGGTAATCACCACCATCACCATGATCCATTTGATCATCACCACCATCACAACAATGATTCTTTTGGTAGAAGAGATCCATTTGAACCATCTTATTATGCAGTAATCAAAAAAAATGCTTTTTCTTATACTGGTGAATGCCCTGGAATTGCCTTCACAAAAGCACTTATGTGCAAAACCTATGAAGAATGTTTAAGTGAAATTGAAAAAAAATTAGGAGAAAGAGTTGGTTCTTTTAACACAAAATATGACCAGCCAGACCCAAGAAGTTTAAATCTTGATGAAGATGAGAAAATTGTTAGGGTAATACCAAGAAGATAATTAACTTTGTGTTATATAGAAAGCAAGGTAGAAATATGCCTTGCTTT
>JAFQOM010000193.1 GCA_017403205.1 Clostridia bacterium
AAAAACAGCTGTTAATATAAGCTCAAACAACTTAAATTCAACACCCGACATCCCTCCAACACAAACTGACGTTCAATAAAAATTAAAAGAGGAAAAGATTTTTTCTTTACCTCTTTTTTTTTATTATTTTAACCTTATTGTAAAATAACTTAAACTATTTAATAACTACCATACTATTCATTACATTAATATAAACGTGTGGCATATGATAATACATATCTGCAATTTTAAAAAATTCTAAACCAGAGTTATTTAAAGCTTTATATGCGTTCATAAAAAAGTTAGAGCCTATTCTTTTTATTTCATAATTGCTTACTTTACCTATGTGTGTAAATGCATTTTCCCCTATACAAAGGTGTGCAACTGGATCATAAATATTTATATGATTTTCGATATAAGCATCATATTTTTTATTTGCATTATTATCTTTTTTTTCTTTTACCCAACTGGGCACAGTGGTTGTTAACTGCCCATTTTTAATTGTAATATTTTCCACACCCAACAAATCAAGTGCAGTTGTTAAGTTATCTTTTTTAATTACTTTTTCTAAAGCCGTTGTTTTTATTGATTTTCCATTGTAAAAGCCTGGACCTCCAAAACAAACACCTTTAATTTTATCTATCGTCAAACCATTATAAATATCGTTAGCACATATTCTACTATTTGTTGTTAATGGATTAACAGAATAATCAACCAAATCAGACATTAAATAGGCAGCAAGATAAGCCCCTAAAGAGTGTCCAGTTATATATAGCTTATTAATACTTGTTTTTGCATAATTTTTTATGTTTTTTGCAGCCTCTATTACATAATCCATTTGATCACAATAACTTTCATTAAGCATCATCGGAATATATCTTTTTATATCCTCTAATTCATCTGTCCCCGCTATTACAAAACAGTATGTATTTATATCTTTATTATTTTGCCACAATGTCCATGAAAGGCCACTATCTCCATGTTTTACTTCTTTAACATAGGTCCAACCCGGCGCCTGATTGTTTTTAATTTCTAAAAAAATCCCTAAAACATTTGAAATCATGCCGCCAAAAGATTCTGCTGACATATAGCACAATGTATCCAAACTCACACTGGTTTCACTTGTTTGAAAGTCTACTTCCTTTGACTGATTTTGTATTGCAAGATATGATATAGCAGAAGAAACATCTTTTACATCTCCATTAACAACACCAGTATATAAAGATGGAAATAAAAAAACAGCTACTATTGCAAATATAAAACTAAACCAATTTGTTTTCATTTACCCCACCACCAATCATACTATTATAATGTAAAATGTATCTGGGAAAAATGAAAATAAAATAATCAAAACCCACACAGCTATAACAATTATTCTAAAAGCAAATCCTTTGTGAGATATTGCCCCAACTGCGCTTGCCGCACATATTACAATTGGCCCATAAAAAACCATATTTGATAAAAATTCTAAAAATTTACTATCAATTGGTATATAATTATAAACAATATTCGAAACCCATATAGCATAAATAACCATCATAACAATCGCCGCAACATTGCTTATTATTCTCCATATTGGCTCATTTTTTTTCATTTTTCTTTTTAACAAACATAAAAATACTCTCCTCTCATTTATTAACAGAGCAACAAAGAGATTTGTTTTTAACAATAAAACAACAAAAATATATTAAAAAAAAGCAAATCTTTTTAAATTTTTGCTTTTTTATTTAATGTAATTAATTTTACGCATTAATAAAGTCTGTATCTCTGATTAAAATTACAGCCTCTTCGCCAATTTCACTTATGTGAGAGTTTTTAATTCTTAACATATAGCCATTTTCTGGGCAATAAAAATCAACTTTATCCTCTGCCAGATTTCCACCTATAACAGAAAATAATTTTTCACCTTTTTTAACATAATCTCCAACTTGTTTATAAAACTCGACAATACCTGATTTTTCTAAATAAATTGTTTTATAATCCTCATAATATCTAAAATTATCATAAGCGACAGCCTTACCCTCTACCATGCCAAAAGATTTTAACAAGTTTAAAATTCCACTAACGATAAGATCTATATTTTCATAATTAATATTATCATGAGAGCCACACTCAATAACAAAGTTCGGTATGCCCTTTTTATATAATTGAACATCAAACGTGTTTTCATACTCAGGTGTAGGTGCACAATAAAAGTTGAAAGGAATATTCATATATTTTAAATATTGAATATAATCTTTTGATGAAAAAATTGTATATGGTTTGCTTATTCTTGATGTATGCAAATCAATTGCAAAATCTGCACCCTCAACTTGTTCAAACACTTTTATTGCCACTAAACTATCAATATCTGTTTTTTGGCTACCAAAAACTCTATTAAAATCAATGCCATTTATAAAACTAAATTTACCTGCCGTATAAAAATAAAATTTTTGTCTCCATGACAATGGATTAGCAAATGGCACAAAAACAACTTTTCCAACAACTAAATTTTGCTTTAGATAATCAAACAGTCTTTTTATAATTGGCATAGTAACCTCACCACCATGTATGCCGCCTTGAACATAAACAGTTTTTCCAGGTTTTCCACTATCAATTGTAAATTTGTTTATATTAAGTTGTTCGCCTATTGCTGTTTGTGTAACGTTTAAAATTTCCTCTTTAATAGTATTCATTTGTTTCTCCAATTTAATTACGTTCAATTGT
>JAFQOM010000194.1 GCA_017403205.1 Clostridia bacterium
AAAAAGCGATGGGACTCCATGGCGACCGTTATCACATGTAAAAGATATTACAGAAGCTTTCATTGCAGTTTTAAAGGCTCCAACAAAACTGATTGCCAATGAAGTTTTTAATGTGGGTACTGAAAATAACAATTTTACAGTAAGAGAAAAAGTAAAAAATATGACATATAGCAAATAATAAAGCACCAATAATAAATTCAATATTTAAAATAATATCGCCAAGCATTGCAAAAATAAGACCAATTAACATAATTATGCAAAACTTTTTGTTAAAAAAGTTTGATTTATATGCAAAAAATACATTTGCAGCGCCTGTTAAAACAAAAAAGAAACTAGCAGTACCTTTAATTGCTAAACCTCCAATTGCATTATAAAGCTCTCCTAAAATCAAAGTAAGTAAAATTAAAATTATGTTTGTTGTTAAAATTATACTTTTTTTCATTTTTAATTCCCTTTAAATCAGTTACCTTTTTATTTGTTTTCTAATATTGCATAATAAACTTGTTCAATTTTTTTTGCATCCCAAAGTTGAGGTACAGGGTAAAGAGGATTTGCCTCATGGTCTGCAATTTTTGCAAGCTGAGGAATATCCTGTTTATTTAGCGCATCAATAGTAGTTCCTATTTGCATTTTAGTGTTAATTTGTTGTATTTTATTTATAAAAATATTAGCGCCTTTTTCATAACTAATATCGCTATTGAACAATTTACAATATAAACCTATTTTCCAAAGCTTTTTATGTGCGCTTTTGCCATAGATTTTTAAAACAACCGGCAAGATAACTGCGTTTGCCAAGCCATGTGGGGTGTTGTATTTTCCACCCAAAGTATGAGCAACAGCATGAACATATCCAACGTATGACTTTGTAAAGGCTATACCAGCATTGTAAGATGCTATAAGCATATTTTTGCGTGCTTTTAGGTCTTGAGGGGTTTCATAAACTTTTAAAATATTTTCTAATATAGTTTTTATAGCAAACAAAGCACAAGTTCTTGTTTGTTTTGTAGTGCTTTTGCCAATATAAGCTTCGATTGCATGGGTTAGGGCATCCATACCTGTTGTTGCAGTTATGTGTTTTGGCAAACCTACAGTTAATGTTTCATCAAGCAAAGCATACTTTGGTATTAGGGGAAAGTCGTTTATCGCATATTTATGCCTTGTTTTACTGTCTGTTATAACGGCGGCTAGTGTTGTTTCGCTGCCAGTGCCGGCCGTTGTTGGAACAGCTATTAACAGAGGTATTTTTTTGCCAACTTTTAAAACACCCTTCATTTGATTTAGCGTTTTGTGTGGTTTTGCTATTTTTGCACCAACTGCTTTAGCACAATCCATAACAGAGCCGCCCCCAAAAGCAATAAGTGCTTGACAGTTGTTTTGTTTATATATATTTAAAGCTTGCTCTACATTTTCTGTAGTAGGGTTTGGCACTGTTTTATCATATATAAATAAATTTATGTTTTTGTTTTTAATCTGCTCTTCTAATTTGTTGGTTAGATTTAAGCTTTTTATGCCCTCGTCAGTAACAAGCAAAACATTTTGTATATTGTTTTTAATTAAAACATTACAAACTTCATCGTTGCTATTTAATATGGTTGGTTGTCTGTATGGCAAAAAGGGCAACATTAACTTAAATATTGTTTGATAACTTCTACAATATAGTTTTTTAAAAAAATTCATAACAAGCTCCTATAAAAGATATTATTTTGTTTATAACACCATTTTATAATATAAAAATAAAAAGTGTAAATATTTTAGGCTAAAAAACAAAAAAATGTTTAAAACGTTTGTGTGTAAAAGCCATGAAATGCTAAAATTTTTTATATAATTTTTAAAGATTGTTAAAATATTTTAAAAGGATAAAAAACATGCAAATAAAAATAACAAAAAACACAAACCCAAAACAAAAACCAAAAGATAGTGAGTTGGTTTTTGGCAGATTTTTTACAGATCATATGTTTGTT
>JAFQOM010000195.1 GCA_017403205.1 Clostridia bacterium
ATTTTATTATTAAAATTTATAATTTTAACTAAAGTTTATAATAATAAATTTTAATAAAACAACAAACTTATTAAAAACAAAAAACCTTGCAAATCTGTAAGGTTTTTATTATTTTGTTTTTAAGTATTTTGGTAAAATTAGATGATCATTAATATATTTTTTTTGTCTTAACATAAATTCTCTGCCACCAACTTCGGCATTAATTTTGCCTTTAACAAAGTCAATTTCTATTTCATCGCCATCTTTTAAGTATTTAATGTTTCCACATTCACTGTCAGGGCAAACGCAACTAATAGAGATAACGTCAATATCTTCACTAACAACACCGTCTGTTAAAATAACATATTGATTTTCTAGCCCCATAGATTTTATTGCTATTGCTGTTTGAGCGATAGTTGATAATCCAGTTTGAGTATTTTTTCCACAGTTTTTAATAACAATAATTGAATTTTGCTCTATAGCTTTGTTTAAAACAGCATTGCAAGCTTCTTCATCACTATTAAATACTTGAGCGTTTCCAATAACTTTTGTTTTTTCTTCAGGCAAGTTAATTGATTTTACAAGTGCATATTTGTCAGCAACATTGCCATGCATTACAATTAAGCTCTCTTTTTTAATTAATGCAAAATTTTCATAATTTTTAATTTGTTTGGTTACATCTAAAAGGGTAGAGTCTGAAAACGTTTTATAGTTTCCGTCAATTATTTTTGATTTTACCATTGCTTTAATTAAAGCCCATGTGCCGCCAAATTCTATATATTTTTGCATGCCTTGATATGTATTAAACATAACAGGTGCGTTTTTGTTTAAGCTTAACATTTTGTTAAAGTCTAGGTCAATTTCAGCTTCTACACAAAGTTCATGTATAGCGTGCAAAATTGTTGGATTTCCACCTAAACAAAAGTTTAACATTAAAGCATTGTTAATTGATTTTTTGTTAATAAGTTTTTTAAGAGGAAGTCTGTTTTTTGTAAGGCCAACAATATCGTTTCCGGCTTGTTTTGCTTGCTGTTCCTTTTCAAAACTATCTGCATATGTTGTAGAGCTGTTTTTAGGCGCAAGCTCCATAATTTCTAAAATAATATTTAGCAGGTTTTGGCTTGTCAATGTTGAGCCTGAGCCATTATATTCACAAAATTCTTTTGCGGATTTTTCTAAATCAAATACACTTTTTAAGTTGTTAGAAATTTCACCAGGTATGCTTAAAACATCGAGTAAGTTTTTGCCTTCTTGTGGTCTTGAGATGCCAACAGGCAAAACAAGAGTAGGTAAGTTTAATCTAATAGAACCAAATAGACATCCAAGAGTTGTTGAAAATCCGTTTGGAATAAATACGACACCGTCTAAATTTTTATCAAATAGAACAAGTTCTAACATGTCTGCTACTATCTTTTTAAAGCTGGACAATACATAGTTTTGGCTAGAAAAAATTCTAAATCTTTCGCCAATATTTGGCATAGTTATAACTTCACACTCAACATTATTTTTTAAAACTTGACTTTTAACTGTATTTGCAAGATTATATGAAAAACTACCTTCAATATTATCGGCAAAAACAACAACGCCAATTTTCATGCCCGTTTCAAGATTATTATGTAAGTTTTTTAATTCTTGTGCTAGTGAATCAACGTTTTTAATTTTTGATTTTGCCATTTACCTTGTACGCTCCTAATAATTTTTATTAACTTTTGTATAGTTAAATCCATATATAAATTAAAAAAATATTTTAGCAAAAAGATGTTAAAAACAAAATTTTTATACCAAAATATTTTGAATTTTTTAAAAAAAGGAAGTGCATTTTTCTTTGATAGTTGAAGCCAAATAGTATTTTGCATTTTAAACTCCGCCAAAGCTACCTTATGGCACATCATTAGATCCACTTAATGCTGCTGCGGTCAAGCCCTGACATGGTTCATGGTTAACAATTGCATAAGACCTTAACATCAACGTTTAAAATACAACGCTTGTTTAACAAGCAACTACCGAGGAAAAATATTCAGCCCTACTGTAGTGGATTGTAGGTACAGGGCACCACTAGCTCCCCGCCTAGCACTTCCAGTAACAATTATACACTTGCAAAAACAAAAAATCAAGTCAGAAGTTAAATAAATATTATAAATGTTTTGCATTTTTAACAAAATATGATAATATTTGAGTAGAATATGGGGGTTTGCTTAATGTCAAAATCAACAAAATCAAATTCAGAAAGATTTATTTCAGCCTATAACAGCATTGATCATTCACTAAGAACTATATATGGTTTTAAACGCAGTATTAGTTACGCAGATCTTATAAGAAAGGCAGTTACATTAAACAGTGTTGTAAGAAAGTATGAAGATGAATTAATTGATTATGGCAGATTAAGAAACTCTATTGTGCATAAAACAAACCCTAATTATGTTATTGCAGAGCCTCACGATGAAGTGGTTGATGAGTTTGAAAAAATTTCAAAACTTATTGCAACTCCTCCAACAGCATACGACAGAATTTGTAGTAAAGATGTTGTTACATGTCAAAGTGATTTGCCATTAAAAGACGTTATTGTTATTATGGAGCAAGCTGGATTTAACAATATTCCAGTTTATCAAGGAAACAATCTTATAGGCGTGGCAGTAGGGCAACGAATTTTAAATGCCATTGGGGCATGTATCAGACGTGGCGAAAATGTTGATAGCTTTTTGCAAAATACAAAAATTGCCGAGGTTATAACAACTATAGAAGATACAAGCTATTTCAGAGTTTCAGATAAAAATCTTACAATTGAAAGGGCTTTAAATTATTTTTATTTAAATAGAAAATTAGCCTTGATTATTTTAACAGAAAACGGCACATTTATGGAAAAACCAATAGGAATTATGACAACTGCAGATATTTTAGATATGAACGCTGTTTTAGAAAATTATTCATAATACAAAACATGTTTAAAGCTAGTTAAAAAGAAAGTTGAAAACGTAACAACTTTCTTTTTTTTGTTAATCTAAAAAACAAAAATAAAACATTGACAATAACTAATAAAAATATTAATATAAAAAAGTAAACTAACAAAAAAGCCATAATATAGGACACGTTAAAAAATTAAAGCCTTTTTAGAGATTTTGCGTCGCGGGCTGAAAGCGCAATAAAGGAAAAATTTTTTGATATCACCTATTAGCTGAATTTTTGAATTGTGCTATTAAAAACAGCACTTAATAAAAAATTCCGGAGGCGCCCAGTCGTTAAAAGGGGCGAGGTGTGATTGCATCTGTTATAAGTGGTCTTGTGTTTTTTCTTATAACACGGGGCTTATTTTTTTTAATTAAAGGCTTGTTTGTTTAAAAAAAATAAGGGGAGAAAGATTAAATGAAAAAAGAAACAACTAAACCAGATTTTGTATCGCTTGAAAAAAAGATGCTAGATTTTTGGAAAGACAACGATTGTTTTAAAAAGCTTGTTGAAAAAAATAAAAACAACCAAAGATTTAAATTTTTAGACGGCCCAATTACTGCTAACAATCGTAGTGGTGTTCATCATATTTGGGGTAGAACATTAAAAGACATCACTATTAAATACAACGCTTTAAAAGGCAAAGATTGTCAATATCAAAACGGTTTTGATGCACAAGGTATGTGGGTTGAGGTTAACGTAGAAAAAGAACTTGGCCTTAACGGCAAGCCAGAAATTATTGATTATGGCCTAGACAAATTTACAAACAAATGTATTGAAAGAGTTAACTATTTTGCAAACGAAATTACAAACCAAAGTATCCGTATGGGACAATGGATGGATTGGGAAAACAGTTATTTTACAAACTCAGATACAAATATTTTAAGTATTTGGCATTTTTTAAAAGAGTGTGACAAAAAAGGATACATTGTAAAGAAAAACAGGCCTATGGCATGGTGCCCTAGATGTGGAACAAGCTTGTCAGAGCATGAAATGGCTGGCAGTTATCACGATGTAACGCACACAGCTATTTTTGCAAAATTTCCGGTTAAAGGTAAAGATTTTAAAATGCTTGCATGGACAACAACGCCATGGACGCTTAGTGCAAACGTGGCTTTGGCTGTTAATCCTCAAATTGAATATGTTAAAGTTGAACTTGCTTCTACTGGTGAAAAACTTGTTTTAGGAAAAGAAGCATTAAAAGTTGTTAAAGAAGAAAATACAGTTTTAGAAACTTTTACGGGGGATAAACTTGTAGGTTTAACATATGAAACATGCTTCCCAGAATTATCAGAACAACAATTTGATCATAAAATTGTAGAGTGGACAGATGTTGACGCTAAAGAAGGTTGTGGCGTTGTTCACATTGCCCCTGGTTGCGGAGCAGAGGACTTTGAACTTGGTAAAAAATTTAATCTTCCAGAAATATGTCCTATTGATGAACAGGGTGTTATGTTAGAAAACACAGGTTTTTTAAAAGGCAAAAAAACAACAGATGTTGTTGAAATGGTTGTTGACAGATTAAAACAAGATAACAAACTTTATTATGCGCACAAATATACTCACAGCTATCCATATTGCTGGAGATGTAAAACAGACCTTGTATATAAACTTATTTCTACATGGTATATTTCTGTTGATGAATTGCGCCCAAAACTTTTAAAAGCAATAGAAGATGTAGAATTTCAACCAGAATACGGCAGAAAACGTATGGCTGACTGGTTAAATAATATGGGTGATTGGAACATTTCAAGAAGCCGCTTTTATGGATTACCACTTCCTTTTTATGTTTGTGAAAAATGTGGCAAGGTTCATGTTGTTGGCAGCATGGAAGAACTTAACAAATTGGCAAGCAACCCAGAAGAAATTGCAAAAATTCCACATCTACATAGACCATGGGTTGACAATGTAAAAATTAAATGTCAAGAATGTGGTGCAGAAGTTGAAAGGGTTAAAGAAGTTGGAGACTGTTGGTTAGATGCAGGTATTACTCCTTTTAGCACAAAAAAATATTTTGAAGATAAAGAATTTTTTGAAAACAATTTTCCAAGTGACTATGTTTGTGAAATGGTTGAACAACTTAAACTTTGGTTCTATTCATGCCTTGTTATGAGCGTTGTTTTAACTGGTAAAGCTCCATACAAAAAAGTTGTAACATATCAATATGTTAAAGATGAAAATGGTAACGAATTTCACAAAAGCGGTGGTAATAGTTTAGAGTGTGACGTTGTTGCAGATAAAGTTGGTGCAGATACAATTAGATATTTATATGCAGGTGCTCCAATTACAAATGATATGCGTTTTGGTTATTCTTTAACTGATGAAGCAAGAAGAAAACTTATGAATTTTTGGAATGCTTATGTATTCTATAATACCTATGCTTGCATTGATAACCCAGATGTCCAAAATTTTACACCAGATTATAAAAATTTAAATTTAACAGACAGATGGCTGGTAGAAAAAATTAATCAATTTATAACAAATGCCGACAAATATTATAGCGAACATAAAAGTTATTTAGTTGTTAAAGAATTTGAAGTTTTGGTTGATGATTTAACAAACTTCTACATTAGACTTAACCGCAGAAGATTTTGGAAGTCTGATGACAAAAAAGATCAAATAACGGCCTATTGGTGTCTATATAATGCACTAAAGAGTATGATACAAGTTATGGCTCCAATTACACCTTTCTTATGTGATTATATATGGCAAAACTTAGTAAGAGAAACAGAAAAAGACGCACCAGTTAGCATAATGCTTGGTGGTTTTGCTCAAGTTGTAACCCAAGTTGAAAACAGCGACGTTGTAAAAAATGTTGAAGTTGTAAGAGAAGTAATAGCAACTGTTTTACGTCTTCGCCAAGAAAACAATTTAAAAATTAAACAACCATTAAAAACGTTGTATGTTTTAGCTACAGAAGAAGACAAAAAAGCAATTACTCAATTTGAAGAAAACATTAAAGATGAACTTAACATAAAAACAATTGTGTTTGAAGAAGACAACTCTAAATTTAATACCCCATATTTAGCTGTAAACTTTAAAACTGCAGGTGCTGTTTTAAAATCACAAGTTCAAGCATTAAAGCAAAAAGTTAATGATTTAACTGATGTGCAAATGCAAAAATGGGTAGAGGGCTATAACAACGGAAAGGTAGAAACTGAAGAATTTGGCACACTTGACTCTAATGTGTTTATTTTACAAAACAAACCAAAATCAGAATTTGTTATTTCTGTTTTAACTAACAAAACTTTGGTTTTAGACACAACTATTGACCAAGAGCTTATGCAAGAGGGTATGTTTAGAGAGCTTGTTAGAAGCGCTCAAGTTTTAAGAAAAGAAGCAAACTTTAATATTGAAGACAGAATAGAAATGGATGTTGTTTCTACTTCAAATGTTGTTAGAGAACTTGTAGAAAAATACAAAGAAAAAATTAAACAAGAGGTTTTAGTTGTAAAGCTAAATGAAAATATTTTGGCCCCAGATATTGAAAAACAAATTGAACTTGGGGATGAAAGTTTAATTTTAAAATTAAAAAACTCTAAATAAAATAAAGACATATGGCACTTTAAGAATTTTTATAATATTCCTAAAGTGCTAATGTTTGTATAATAATTTAACTCAAAAAGAGGCAAAAAATGATTGTTAATAACGAGTGGAAAGATTATGAAATTTTAGCTACAGGGGATGGGTTAAAATTAGAAAGATGGAAAGATGTTTATTTGTTGCGTCCCGACCCACAAGTAATTTGGAAGTCTAAAACTTCTTTAAATAAATATGCAAAACTAAATGCTATGTATGAGAGAATTGGGGGTGGTGGCAGCTGGAAAGTGTTAAAATCAATGCCAGAAAGCTGGACAATTTCTTGGCGTGATTTAACCTTTAAAATTAAACCAATGGGGTTTAAACATACAGGCTTGTTTCCAGAGCAAAGTGTAAATTGGGCACAAATGATAGAACTTATAAAAAAAGCAAACAGACCAATAAAAGTTTTAAACCTATTTGCTTATACTGGTGGCGCAACTGTTGCTTGCACAAGCGCGGGTGCTGTTGTAACTCATGTAGACAGTGCAAAAAACATGGTAGAAACGGCAAAACAGAACATGAAATTATCAAATCTTCAAGATAAACCTGTTAGATATATTGTTGATGATTGCAAAAAGTTTGTAGAGCGTGAAATTAGGCGTGGCAATAAATATGACGCAATTATTATGGATCCTCCAAGTTATGGTAGGGGCCCAACAGGAGAAGTTTGGAAGATTGAAGAGGGAATATATGACTTAGTTAATCTTTGCAGTCAAGTTTTATCAAACAATCCCTTATTCTTTTTAATTAATTCTTATACAACAGGTTTGCAACCAACTGTTATGAAAAATATTTTGTATAGAACTATGCCGGGTGTAGAAATTGACAATATTTTAGCCTATGAAGTAGGTATTCCTACCAATGAAAACATCAACTTGCCATGCGGTTGCAGCGCAATGTGTATTTTTAAATAAAAGATATATAATAAAATAAAAAAAAAGATAACCTTTTTCAAGTTATCTTTTTTTTGTTAATAGTTTTTAATGTGTCTAATTTCAATTGATGGTATTGTTACTTCGTGTGGCAAATTTAAAACATAAATAACTGTTTTAGCAACTTCTTCTGGTTCTAAACCCAAATTCATTATTTCATCTGGTAGTTTGTCATTAGCTCTAACATAAAAATCTGTTTTAATAAGTCCAGGGCAAACATCTGTAATTTTTATATTGTGTTTGGCTAAATCTGCTTGAATTGCCTTTCTGTAAGCATAACTTCCGTGTTTTGAGGCGTTATAAACAGGGCAGAACTCTTCAACCAAAACACCACTTTGAGAGTTTATGTTTATAATTTGCCCAAATTTTTGTTTAATCATAATTGGAGATAATTCAGTTATCATAGAGATTAGGCCAAATACATTTGTATTTATAACTTGTTTTAATATATCTAATTTGTTTAGTTTTGCATAATGATCTGTATCAAGTTGTGATAATTGGCCTTTTGTCCATAAACCAGCACAGTTTATTAAGCAGTCAAGTTTATTGTTAAAGGTTTTTACAACAAAATCTTTTATTTTTTTTACTTGCTTTGTATCTGAAACATCACAAACAAAATAATTTTGCTCCAGTTCTTTTGCTAATTTTTTTAAGCTCTCTTTTTCAATATCAACCAGTATCAAATTTTCTTTTTTTAGCATAGTAGCCAAAGTTTTTCCAACGCCATTAGCGGCACCTGTAATTATTATGTTTTTCATAAAATCCTCTTATTTAAAATTATTATAGCACAAGTTTAAAAAAACAACATTAATTTATATAAAATTTTTGTGTTTATAAGTTAATTATGTTTTGTTTTAAGTAAAAATAAATTTATTTTATTGTTGAATTTTTTGTGAAAAAATGATAAATTAATTATGTAATAACTTTTAATTTAAAAAGAGAGTATTTATATGTGCGATGTTATATTTGAAGACAATCAAATAATGGTTGTAATTAAACCACAAAATATGCCAGTTCAACAAGATAGCAGCGAAGACAAAGATCTTTTATCTTTACTTAAACAATATTTGGTAGAAAAATATAATAAACCAGGTCAAGCATATTTGGGTTTGGTTCATAGGCTAGATAGGCCAACAGGTGGTGTAATGGTTTTTGCAAAAACATCAAAAAGTGCAAACAGATTGTGTGAGCAAATCAAAACAGATGATTTTGAAAAAACATATTATGCGGTTGTAAAAGGCGTTCCAAGATTAAAACAAGCAAGGCTTGTAAACTATCTTAAAAAGGATGAAAAAAACAACAAAGTTGTTTTGTGTACTCAAACTGAAGATGGTGCAAAAGAGGCAATATTAGATTATCAAGTATTAGACACAAAAGATGATATGAGCTTGGTTAAAATCTTATTGCAAACAGGCAGAAGTCATCAAATTAGGGTTCAAATGTCTGCGATAGGTTGTCCAGTTATTAACGATGTAAAATATGGGGACGTAAAGGCAAGGGGGCATCTTGCTTTGTGGGCAACGGTATTAAAATTCAATCATCCTGTATCAAAAAACAGGCTTACATATAAAGTTTTGCCACCACAAGAAGAATTTCCTTGGAATAAATTTAATTTAGAAAAATTTTAACAATTTTTTTATTCGTCACAAATAATGCCGCCGGTTGTAAGCATCATTTTTACAATACTGGTGGCATTTTTTATTGCCGAAATTGTAACTTTTACTGGGTCAATAATGCCAGATTGAATCATATCTGTATAAATATTTTTACTAGCATCATAGCCATAATTTTTCTTTTTAGAATTTAAAATTTTATTAATTATAATACTTGGCTCTAAATCAGCATTTAACAATATTTGAGTAATGGGCGTTTTTAGTGAACTTAAAATAATTTCTGCCCCTAATTTTTGATCGTTATTTTTTATCTTTTTAATATATTTTTTTAATGGGTGATATAAACTTAATAATGCAATTCCACCCCCAGATACAATACCTTTTTCTAGGGCAGAAGCTGTTGCGGAGATTGCATCTTCAATTCTATATTTCTTCTCGGCTTGTTCAACGTCGCTTTGCCCGCCAACATAAATTGTTGCAATACCTCCTATTAAATTGCTAATGCGCATTTTAAGCAAATCTTTTTCGTATTCAGTTTTTGCGTTTTCCATTTGAGTTTTTATTGCAAGCGTTCTATTTTTAATTTTCTCTTTGTCGGCTTTTGCCGAAGTTATTGTTGTAGAGCTTTGATCTATTTTCGCTTGTTTTATTGTTCCTAAATCACTTAATTTAATATCTTCTAAATTTATATTGGCATCATTAAAAACTGTTGTGTTGCAAAGACAAGCTATATCTTCTAGCAAGGCAAGCCTTTTGTCAGCATACGCGGGTGCCTTAACAACACAAACATCAAAATTGCCTCTTATTTTGTTTACAATTAGTGCTGACAAAACATCGGTGTCAATATCATCACAAATAATAAGCAAAGGTTTGTTTGCTTTAATCAAACTATCTAGTAGGCCTAAAATTTTGTTAAAATTAGATAGTTTTTGGTTGTAAATTAAAACAAAACAATCATTAAATTCTGTTATTGTTTTTTGTGGATTGTTGCAAAAATATTGAGATATAAATCCACTATTAAATCTTAATCCATCTTGAAAACAAACATACGTGTTTGATGTAGGTGAGTCTTGCAAAATTATAGTGGCATCTTTTCCAAGTCTTTTATATGCTTGTGATATTAGCTTAGAGTTGTATTCATCTTGACAAGATATAAATGCAATATTTTCAATTTCTTTTATGTTGTTAATTTTTTTACAATGTTTTTCAAGGTGTGCTATGCAAAAGTTGCAACCCAAATCAATGCCTTTATTAATATCTATGCAACTATGTTTGTTAAAAGATAATTTTAATCCATTGTTTAGCATATTTTGTGCCAAAACAGTTGCTGTTGTTGTGCCATCTCCAGCAGATAAATTTGTTTTTTGGCTAACTTCTTTAATTAATTTTACGCCAATATTTTCATACTTATCACTTAATTCTATATTTTTTGCAATAGTTACACCGTCATTTGTTATTATTGGTGTTAAATTTATTTTGTCATCTATTACAACATTTTTACCTTTTGGACCCAGTGTTAATTTTACCAAATTAGCAAGTTTGTTTACTCCTTCAGCCATTTTGCTTTGGCAGCTTTCATTTAATAATATTTCTTTTGCCATAAATTTTTCCTTTTTATAATTTTAATTTATTTTTTCTATTGCTAAAATGTCTTCAACGCAAATAATAATAAAATCTTCATTATTAATTTTTATGTTTGCTACTAGGTGAGGTTCAAAAAAAATTGTGTCGTTAATTTCTACGCCACAATTTTTTGCTGTTTCACCCATATTGATAACTGTTGCCTTTAATACTTCTTCTTGTTGAATAATTTCAATTCCGCAATACTTTGATCTGGTTGGTCTTATAATTTTACCTAAAACCCTATTAAAAATTGGCTTTATGTTCATTTTTTAATCTCCTTTATCATAATATTTGGTCAATTTTAGTAAATATAAATTGATTAACTTAATTTTATCTTTAGTTTGTAGGAGAAACAATATTAGGTGCCACAAAATCGATATTATTTTATAAAAAAAAGAATAAAAAAAACAAAAATTTCTAAATTTAAATCAATAATTTTATCTTTTTGTTTAATTTTAGTATCTCTTCTTTTTGTTTTAAATGCTTCAGATTTGTTTTCAAGCATAATAACAAATACGGGAAGTTTATTTTCTTCAAAAAAAATTGA
>JAFQOM010000021.1 GCA_017403205.1 Clostridia bacterium
AAGGAATGATTTTATGAAAAACAGAAATACAATTCAAAAACAAATTATTATGGATAGTATTAAAAACACTAAAACACATCCAACCGCATACGAATTATATGAAATAGTTAAAGAAAAAAATCCTAATATAGGACAAGCTACTGTTTATAGAACATTAAAATCTATGGTTAATGATAAAAGTATAATAGTAATAGCCTTAGAAAATGGTATAAATAGATATGATGGTGATATTTCACCACATAGTCATTTAATATGTAGTGTATGTGGAAAAACAACAGATATTTTTAGTTGTAATACTAATGATATAAGTGAAATAGAAAATGAATATGGATGTAAAATTAATAACAAAAATATAATCTATAATGGCGCGTGCAAAAATTGTTTAAAAAAAGAAAAAAATAATTGACATCTTTTATGATAATGAGATAATAGTATTAATGGAATTATCCATAAATATGATATAGAGGAGGAAAAGATATATGGAATTAAAAGGAAGTAAAACAGAACAAAATTTAATGGCTGCATTTGCAGGAGAAAGTCAAGCAAGAAATAAATATAGTTATTATGCTAGCCGCGCTAAAAAAGACGGATATGAACAAATTGCAGAAATTTTTGAATTAACTGCAAATAACGAAAAAGAACATGCTAAAATGTGGTTTAAACACTTACATGGTGGCGCAGTTCCAGACACTTTAACAAACCTTAAAGATGCTGCAGATGGCGAAAATTATGAATGGACAGAGATGTATAAAGAATTTGCTCGTGTTGCACGTGAAGAAGGTTTTATAAAAATTGCAGAAGAATTTGAGGGTGTGGCTAAAATAGAGGCAGAACACGAGGCTCGTTATAACGCACTTTTAGAAAATGTTAAAGAAAAGAAATGTTTTATAAAACAAGAAGTAAAAGTTTGGGAATGTAGAAATTGTGGCCACAAGCACATTGGTAAAGAGGCTCCTGATGTTTGCCCAGTTTGTGCTCATCCACAAGCATACTTCCAAGTTGAAAGTAAAAATTATTAAAAAAAAACGAGTTT
The DNA here is from genome assembly GCA_017403205.1 of Clostridia bacterium. The sequence goes on from JAFQOM010000021.1 coordinate 1,034, forward strand.
AAAACTCGTTTTTTTGTTATAATAAATGTAATTGTTCTAAATCTACACCAGAACCTAAAGCGGTTTCTTGTAGTATTTTTTTAATTTCTTCATTTACATCGCTGTTAGAATTTCTGTGAGATGCTGTATATAATGTTCCATCTGCCTTTGTAACTACAACATTAATTTTTGTTCCGCTAGGAGTTGCTGTAACTTTAATAGTTTCTTTAGAATTGTTTTGTAAGTTTGTAATTGTTACTTTATTGCCTCTTGCTAATTCGTCTACTTTAACTCTTGCTTGAAGTCTTTTTGTAGTTTTTACTATTAAATTAGTGTCATCTTGGTTGTTGCTAGAACTGTTATCAGGAATTTGATCATCAGAAACTGGCACAACAGTATCATCTGTATTATTGTCTACTGTAGTATCATCAACAATATTAGATTTATTATTGTCATCAATTACACTAGTATCATTATTGTTATCAACAACGGTATCGTCAGATTTGTTATTATTAGTATCGTTATCCACAATTGTATCGTTGTTGTCAGCAACTGGTACAATAGTATCGTTAGAATCGTCAACTACTGTAGTATCATCAATATTATTGTCGTTATCGTTGCTATTATTAGCGTTAGCGTCATCAACAATAGGTGTAACAACTGTATCGTCTGAAATGTCATCAACAATAGGTGTTACAACATCAGTGTCGTTGTTGTCATCAGAAATTGTAGTATCAATAACAACAGGATCTTCAACAACAGGATCTACTGTAGTAATAGGATCTTCAACTACAACAGGATTTGCAATTACTGTTTCGCTATTTGGGTTTAAAGCGTTGTATCTAGCAATACATGCTTGAAGTAAATTAGCATTTTCGTTTAATAAAGTGTTTGCTTTATCATACACAGTTTTTAAATTTTTAGAATTGCTTTTTGCTGTTTCGTGAGTTTTTTTAGAAACATTTTGTGTTGCATCTGCATTTTCTATAAATATTTCTAACTTAGACCATATATCTAAAGCCTCTATTTTATGAGAATGTTTCTTTTCTTCATTACAATTTAATAAAGTATATAATTTAGACGCTGTGATATCGCTTGCAGCAAAATTATTTATGTAAGTTAAAAGTTCAACAATCTTTTTCATTTCTGCGTCGTTGAATTTTTCTGTGTCGGTAGGTTCTTTATCTGCTAGTTTAGCGTAGAATTTAGTTAAAAGTTCTTTTGTTGTTGCCTCAACAGAGTGAATTCTGTTTCTGTTGATTATGTTTAAGAAATGTCTGCCAATAAATCTAAAAGGTTTAGTTATTTTTTTACCTTCTCTTAAACTGTAGATTTTTTCATTAGTTTTTGAAATAGTTTCAACTAAATCTGCAAGGTTTGTGTTTTCTAATTTAATACCTTCGTTTAATTGTTTTAAACTTTTTGTTGCACCGTATCTTTTGTTATAGTAAAATTTTGTTAATGCATTTTTACCTACTATAAAGCCTGCACTACCAGCAACACCATAAGCAAAACCAGCACCTGCAAAATTGATTGTATTTGCTATAACATCACTTGTTATAGCCATACCTAAGAAAGAAGTAGCACCACCAGCAATAATAGATGCTAAAGATGCCATAACAATGGCAGCAACAGCACCACTGATTGCAACAGGTATTAAGAATTTTTTAATAAAGGCATTTGTTTTGCGATTATCTTTTCTTAGTTTAAACTCACTAATTTCTGGCAAGTTGTTGTTATTTACTATGAAGTTATAAACATCTTTAGCGTGATTAGTGCTTAGTTCTTTTGATTGCAAAAATGCAGTGAAGTGTTCTAAAGAATCAGCAACACTATTTTCTAAAAGATATTTAAAGTATTCTTTTGCGATTTGATCTTTTGAAAATTTATTTAAATTGGTCATTTTTTAACCCCTCCAAATTGAATTACAACTAAAGTATAATACACACTTGGCAGTTTGTCAATACTCATTTTTTAAATTTTTTCCTACAAAATGGCAAAAATTGAACCAATTTGGCCTAAAATTTCATTATTTTCCAAAAAAAACACGCGCCGGGCGTGTTTTTTGTTAAATACTTATATTTAGATTTATATTTTTTAGTAAAATTTCAACTACTTCGTTAATGCTTTTACCAGTGGAGTCTACAATAATAGCATTTTCAGG
>JAFQOM010000022.1 GCA_017403205.1 Clostridia bacterium
ACACAACATGAATAAAGACAAAAAATTTTGGGCTTTTCAGCTCAACAAAACAACAATTTTTGAGGTTGAATATTATCAACTTAACGGAAACCAAACCCCATATTTTTCAACTTCTGCGGCAGAATTTAACAGACCCAAAACAGACTGGAATAGATGCGGACAAGCACAAGAGGACTTACTTCCACGTAATAGTTATGTTTATAAATTCTACAAGAAGTGGGACGTAAAACACTTGCAAGATTTAAGCAATGAAGAATACGCAGAACTTGTAACAGACATTAAAAGATTAAAAAACATATATAACTATATTGAACTTGACCAAGACGAAAAACTTTATAGAACATATATACCATTTTGGGCTTTAAAAAATCTTTCTATGCTTAAACTACCAAATAAAAACAACACACCACAACAATATAAATATTAAAAAAGGGGGTAAAAAATATGTTTGAATTTATATATAAACAACTAGCACAAGACAAGAACATTAACAAAGATTTTAAACAATTATTTGACACAACGAACACAAAAAAGACAACAAAATAAATACAACTACACTACATAACAAAAGAAAACATATCAAAATATTAAAAATAAAGACACTTTTAGGCACTTTATGAGTTTTATTGATACATTTATCGACTTTTACAATAAAGGGCTTAAAAAGGCAAATTAAAGGGAGATTTTAAAATGGCACTAACAATCACAGCAGAAGAAAAAGCATTTGACATAACATTTTACAACGGCAAAAGCGAATTGATTTTTGAAAACGGCAAAGAGTTTGCTTTGCTTGAAATAAGAGAAGTCAAAAATAACAAAGTTATAAATATGTATCACAAGTATATTGACATAAGCACAATCAAAAGCACCGAATTGACTTTGGCACTATTGAAAACAACAAACTTTGTCGAGTTACTTTTGCAACAACCTAAAATAATTGACTTGCAACAAGTTATTAAAAAATACATTGATTAAAGGGAGATTTTAAACTATGAAAATAAGATTGAGAGAAATTAAAAGACAATGGACAAGAAACGGAATGCGACAAGTTATAGAAAGTCCGCACAAGACTTTTAACAAGCAAACGAATTTGATTGACAACTGCGGAAATATGATAGCAAGCACACAAAATGCAAGTTATATAAGAGCATACAATGAAACGGAATGCAACGGACATACATTTGAACAAGGTTATTTACAACAATGCGACACAATTAGACTAGACAATAGAGTTAAAAGATATATATATCAACAAGACAAAGACCACAAATTTTGGGTGGCAAACTTTTTCACACGCAAATTATTTTGCACTTTGGTAGTGGACTTAAACACAATGGAGTTAAAAGTTTTTAACTTTGCAAAGAACTATAAACAAAACTTGTTGATTGATTGGCTTATAGAATATTTATTTGAAAAGGTGGGGGAATAACTATGATAAAAGAAACAAAGACAAAAAATTTATACACTTGCGAAATTGACGGAAAAATTGCACTAACGATTGAAAAGGTGGGCAAAAACATTTTTCACGCAAAAAACAACGATATGGAAATGACCGCACTTATTGAGAATATAGACGAATATACAAGGGCAACAATATTAAAAGAATATAAATATATGGACGGAACACAAAAATTGAGAAGACAATACAAGAGTTGGCTTGCGTATATGGTGGAAGCAAAAGGGTTTTTAACACCACTAAAAGCAACGGAATTAAAAGGGGTGGAAAAATGAGCGACAAAGAACTTGCAAAAATGATTGTGGATTATATACCATTTTGGGAACTACCACACACCGAATATAAAGACAACTACAAAGAAACATTAAACGGCTTGAAAGACAAGCAATCAACACAAGATATGTATAACTATTTATACGAAGAAGACAACAACAATGCAACATACATAAGAATTATGAACGAACTGACAAAAAGAATAAAGGGGGAAAATTAAAAATGAGCAACTGGCAATATGAATATGCTATTGAATTACTGCAAAAAGGCAGACAAGCAATAGAAAATGAATATAACAAGATACAACAAGACATAAAAACAACTGACAAGAGAACAAGAAACGGACAAATGCACTGCATATTTGAAAGAGCAAAATTGTTTGTGGTGCAAAAACTTTTGGAAATTTAAGGGGGCAAAAATGGAACAAAAAGAGAATACACAACAACTTACAAGAGCAAGTGAATATATCACAAAATACAAGCTTAAAAAGGCACATAATGATTTTTTTGGGTCAACTATGTATGAAAGGACTTTGCACTTTAAGGACAAAAATGTTCGAGTTGTATTACTGCAACACGAATTA
>JAFQOM010000023.1 GCA_017403205.1 Clostridia bacterium
ACACAACATCTAAATCTATTTTTTCTGGCTTTATACCTTCAAATTTTGGCAAAACTTGTTTTTTAACAACAATTTTGTCACTTAATTTTAAGGCATATCCACCTTTAACTTTTTTATCATTAACAAAAACTTTATCGTTATCTATTAAATTTTTTATTTGACTGCGTGTAATATTTTGCAAATTTTCGCTTAAAAATACATCCAGTCTTTTTAAAATATTTTCTTGATCTATATTAAAATTAACAACTTCTTCCATACTAACTCTTTTTATCTTTTTTTTGACCATCATCTTGATTAGAACCTTTATATATAAATATAACAAAGATCGCTAACAAAATAAAACCTACACATAAAAAGCAATCTGCTAAATTAAAAGTTGGAAATGTTGGCATAAACTCAAAAAATATAAAATCTCTTACCCCGCCAAAAACAATTCTATCAATTAAATTTCCAATTGCGCCACCTAAAATAAATGAAAATGACACAATATACAACTTGTGCTGATTTTTAAAAAATATGTCAAAAATAATAGCTACTACCAAAAAAACACTTGTTAAAATTACAAGCAAAGTTACATTACCTGACAAAAAACTCCATGCGCCACCTGTATTAAGTTCACAATCCCTAAAAGCAATAAGGCTTGGTATGAAGTTGGTATTATTGCCATATAATACACTTTTTGCAACTAAATCTAGTGCCAATACTATGCCAACAATAATCAACTTTGGCAATATATATTTTAAAAATTTACCCATAGAAAAATTATATAATAAAACATAAAAAAAACAAATCTTTTTTTTAAGACTTGCTCTTTTAATTTGTGAATCCTATAAAACCCTCTTTATTTTGATTGCGTCATAATGTTAATGCCTTCTGGAGTCATTAAAAACAAATCTCCTTGCAAACGCTTAATACTACCCTTTAAAGCATAAACAGCCCCACTTAAAAACTGCAATATTTTGTCAGCATCAATAGGCTTTAATAAACCTAAATTTACTATACAAGCTTCTTTTCTTCTTAAACACTCTATAAGTATTTTTATATCTTTGTTATTTTTTGGGGCATAAATTATTAAATTGCTACCGCCAACACTACCTGTTAAATTTGGAATTTGTGACGCAATATCATTTGCATTTTTAAATTCATTAACAACAAATGAATTTGCCAATCCGTTATCAAAATTACTATATTTATCTTGTATTTTGTTGCTATCTATAATTTCGGCAGGCTTTTTCTTATTATCATCACCGCTAAAGCCCATGCCTTTCATTAAAGAATTAAACAATCCCATATTAGAAAAAACCTCCCTTTATTTTTAATGATAAAAAAATTTTAACACAATAAAAAAACAAAATCAAACTTTTAAGTTAATAAGTTTTTTAGTTTAAAAATTAATTATTAACAATTCCTTCTTCACCGTGACCTGGATAAAAAGTTTGACCAGAAAAATTATTTTTTAAAAATTTTAAAGATTTTGACATTTGATCGCTGCTACTTGTTAACAAATCTGTTCTACCATGGCTAGATTTAAAAAGAGTATCACCTGTAAATAAGTAAGTATTGTTTATTAAATAGCACATACATCCACTAGTGTGTCCTGGTGTAAGCATTGTTTTTACTTTAAAATTTCCTAATAAAAATTCATTTTGATCTTGCAATTTAACAAAATGCTCTTCCTCTAGCTTGGATGAATAAAAAGTATTAAATACTATAGAATAGTTCATTTTTGGATTATATAATTTTTCTAACTCGATTTCACTTATATAACATTTCGTTTGATAATGTTTTATTATAGTATC
>JAFQOM010000024.1 GCA_017403205.1 Clostridia bacterium
AAATGACACACTCGGAAATTAAATAATTCAATTTATTTTCAACTACTTCATTTTTAAATGGTAAAATTATGGATATCTTACTTATTAAGGTAACATAAATTTTATGAATAGTTTGATTTATACCTACACTTTTAAATTCTGTATAAAAATCAGACTTAACATTTCCAATTAAACTTGTAGAAATTGTTACTTTATTTCCTTTGCCAGATAAAAAACCTATGCCGCTAAGTGTTCCAATTGGAATTTTTATGTTTTTCTCAATGTAAGAATTTAAATTATTTTGATTGGTTTTGGCAAGCAAGTTCCCAACTTTATTTAATTTGTCAATATCAACTTTTATGGAGGACACATATCCATCTGTTAAATATTCAATTTTTGCAAAATTATCATAACTTGTCTCTTTTGTAATGCTTGCAATTGCATCATTACTACTAATTGCTGCTATTTTACTGATCTCGGCATATGAATAAGAATATAATATTGGATTAACTACTCTACTTAAATATACACAAATAGAAAAACAAAATAAAAAAACACAAACTAAAATTATAAATATTTTTTTCTTTGTTCTTTTACTGCTATATTTTTTTATTCTTTTATATAAATAACAGCACTGATTGTTTTTCACATCAATATATATGACAAAAATTTTAACTTTATTACAAAAAAATATAATTTAATGCAATCAAGATTTTTTACTATGCGATCTAAAAATTAAAGCAAATATATATGCAAAACCTACAGCGGCGGCTATCCCTGCAGCGGTTGCAGTTAAACCGCCATTAAAAATACCTAGTATACCATATTTTTTTACTCCTTCCATTGCTCCTCTAGCTAAGCTTGCACCAAACCCTATAATAGGAACAGTAATGCCGGCATTCGCAAAGTTCTTTATAGGTTCAAACAAAGTTACTGCCTGCAAAAAAACTCCAATTAATTCAAACAAAACCAAAATACGTGCTGAGGTCATTCGTGTTCTAATAATTAAAATTTGCGCTAACAAACAAATTGTTCCGCCAACCAAAAATACAATTAGATATTTTAATAAAAAGTCCAAATTCTATACTCCTTTTTCTACAATAACAGCATGGGCAATACCTGGTATCGTTTCACCTTGTTGACTAGATGTTGTGCTAAGCAACGCGCCAGTAGACATTAAAATAACCTTCTTATATTCTCCACTGTTTAATTTATTAAGGATATATGAGTTAATAATTGTAGCACTACAACCACAACCACTACCACCCATAAATGATTTTTGAGTATTATCAAACATCATCTGTCCGCAATCACAATAATTTTCTGCAAATCTAAATCCATGCCACTCCATCAAGTCTATAAAAATTTCAGAGCCCAATTTACCTAAATCACCCGTAACTATTAAATCATAATCTTTCGGCGTTGTTTTTGTGTCCAAAAACAAGTTTTTTAAAGTATCTGCCGCGGCAGGTGCCATAGCCGCCCCCATATTATTCATATCATTAATTCCAAAATCAATCACCTTACCAAAAGTAGCGTGTGTAATAAAATGACCATGCCCTTGATTAGACAATATACTACATCCTGCTCCCGTTACTGTCCATTGAGCCGTAGGGGGTCTTTGACAACCCAACTCTAATGGAAATCTAAATTGCCTTTCTGCTGTAGAAAAATGGCTACTTGTTGCACATGCAATTGTTTTTGCACAATCTCCATCAAGCAAACATGCCCCAACAGCTAAACTTAAAGTCATTGTAGAACATGCCCCAAATAGACCTATAAAAGAAGTTTGTAATTGTCTAGCAGAAAAAGATGAGGAAATAATTTGATTTAACAAATCTCCTCCCAGCAATAAATCAATATCCGTTGCAAGCAAATTTGCTTTATCTGTTGCTCCGCATATAGCCTGTTCCAACATTTTTCTTTCTGCGATTTCATAAGTTTTTTCGTTAAATGAATCATTTTTTAAAACATAATCAAAATATTTTGCAAGAGGACTTAATCCTTCTTTAGGACCAACAATCGCATATCCACTTAAAATCCGTGGTTGATTATGAAATTTTATTGTATTTTCTCCAACCTTTTTAATCATAATAACCCCACAACAAAATATATAACACCAACTAATATGCTTGAGGCAATACCAGTTACGATAACTGGTCCTGCAACAGAAAACATTTTAACGCATAATCCAAAAATCCAGCCCTCACTTTTAAATTCAAGTGCAGGACTAACTATAGAATTAGAAAATCCAGTTATTGGAACAATAGAACCTGCCCCTGCAAAAGCCCCTATTCGATCATAAACCCCTAATCCAGTTAAAAGCGAAGCTAAAAAAATTAAAATAATAAGCGTATAAGCAGCAACACTATCTTTGTCTAAATAAGAAAATATAGCGGCTATTCCATCAGATATACCTTGCCCAATACAACAAATAAGTCCACCAACCAAAAAAGCCCACACTAACGACGGGAAAAATCTAGTTTTTGGCAGTCTATTTTCTACATATTTACAGTAAGATTTATTTATATTAACATCCATATTTATACCTTTTACACATAAAATATTTACACAGCTAAAAAAAATATTCATTAAAAAATAAATTTAATAAATAATTTTTTAATTTTTGAAAAAACTAACTGTGTAAGAAAATTTTGGAGGAATTTATTTTATGAAAAAGTTTTTAGGAATTTTATCTTTAATTTTAGTATGTATTTTATGTATTGGCTGTA